>JBIKNT010000061.1:0-7611 GCA_044358465.1 Ilumatobacteraceae bacterium | reverse complement strand
GATATCCGGCAATTGCGGCGTCAAAAGTGACGGCTTGAAGATCGATATCTTTTTCAAGAAGCGCCCGAAGTAACGGCTTCGCGTCGTACGCAACGATGGCCGACCCTTTCGTTGCACAACTCTGCAAATGCTCAGCGAGTTGTGGCAACAGCGCAAGGTCGAACTGCCACGACATGGTGCTCGTTGCAACCACCATTCCAATCAGTTCCGATTGCTTCTTTTGATCTCTCCACACAGCACAAACACCGAGCAACGTGTCTTGCGCTATCGATGCAAACGCTTCGCTGAGTACATCTTTGGAGACCACCGAAAGGGCCACAGGCAGATCGGCATTGCTCTGTGTGGGTAGCGATGCGTCGGAACTTTTTCCAGTGGGAGCCTGTGATGCGACCCAAGGCGAGAATGCCTCGACCAATCTCTTTTTCATGGTTCGCATTTCCAAGAAGTCAAGGAGACGATCTAGTTGGTCGATGTTCGGAGCGGGGATGACATCTGTGTCTGAAAGTGCGACCTCAAGATCATCTTTCAACACCATGATCGATGCGTTGCGTAACACTCGCTCGCGACTCTCTTCTAACGAAGCGCGAAGTTTTGGCGTCTGCTTGCTTGCGTTATCAAAAATATCAACCAACGACTCGTGCGAGTTCACCAACTTGGCTGCCGTCTTTTCCCCGACACCAGGTGTTCCTTCAAGGTTGTCACTGGGGTCTCCGCGAAGCGCTGCGTACTCCACGTAACGGTTGGGATGCACGCCGGTGCGTTCCAGAATCCCTGCTTCGTCATAGATTGCGTAATCACTTACCCCGCGCTTGTTGTACAACACCTTCACATGCGGGTCACACACCAGTTGATAACTGTCGCGATCGCCGGTCACAATGAGCACGTCGTTGCCAGTTTCTTTACCCTGGCGCGCGATGGTGGCGATGAGGTCGTCACCCTCGAAGCCAGACATGTCGATGGTGTGCACACCGAGCGCATCGAGCAACTCGCGAATAACGCCTAGTTGTTGTCGCAAAATATCGGGGGCTGCTTCTCGTTGAGCTTTATATTCCGGAACGGCCAAATGACGAAAGGTTGGCTCGGGTCGATCGAAAACAACAACGATGCCGTCGGGACGATGTTCTTTCAGCAGGTTTGACAACATTGATGCAAACCCAAATACTGCATTAGTCACTTGCCCACTTGCGGTGGCCATATCGGTGGGCAAAGCAAAAAAGGCACGGTATGCAAGCGAGTTGCCATCTAAGGTCATCAATTTCATGCGTCAGTCTTTCCTAAAGCGTCACTTCGCCGGCCAGCACACGCTCGGCAACATCTCGCATTTTACATCTGGAACTCATGGCTGTTCTTTGTAAGTAGAGATAGGCGTCATTCTCAGTCATATTCCATTGCGACACCAAAACCCCTTTAGCCCTGTCAAGAACCTTGCGGGTTTCTAACTGCTCTTCCAATGCGCCAACTTCAGCATTGAGCAATTGCATCTCTCGGAATCTGCCGAGAGCCACTTCGATCGCGGGAACAAGATCTGTTCTTTGAAATGGTTTCACGATGTATGCCAATGCACCGGCATCGCGGGCGCTCTCGATAATTTCCCTCTGGCTAAAAGCGGTGACCAAGATGACAGGACACAATTTTTCAGCGCTGATGATTTTGGTCGCTTCCACCCCATCACAAACCGGCATCTTGATATCGAGAATCGCAAGATCGGGTTGTAACTGCCGAATGAGAGCAATTGCTTCATCACCGTTAGCTGCTTCGCCAACTACTTCATAACCTTCTTCAACCAACGTTTCACGCAGGTCGAGACGAATGATTGCTTCATCTTCAGCAATAACAATGCGAACAGTCATCTTCTCAGCCTCGACGCCGACTCTTAGACAATTTGTCGAGTAATTCGTCTTGACGTAATTCCATTTCGCGAATGCTGACACGCAACTCTTCGCAATGTCTTCTTAAAGCGTCGCTATGGGCTTTGGCCTGACGGTATTCATATGATGCGTCGGCTGTTTCCGATACCAAAGAACGCAATTCATGTTCGTTGGTCTCTTCTTCCATTGCGGAACATTGTTCTTCGGCAATGCGAAGTTTCTCTTGGGTAACACGCAAACGAGAACTCATCTGCGCAAGACGCCGTTCGAGAAACATTGATGCCACACAAGGAGTGTAGAGATTGCACCACCCTCATTGCCCACAGAAAGTCTGTGAAGCATCAAAAGGGGTTACTTGCGCTAAAACGTGCCCGAGGTGGGAGTCGAACCCACACGTCCTTTCGAACAACGGATTTTGAGTCCGCCGCGTCTGCCATTCCGCCACTCGGGCAAGTAACCAATTACGAGCCTGCATCGTACAAGGCGATCCGAGGAATCCTGCCCACAGCCTCCCGAACGTCTAACCTCTCATTAATGCTCGCTTTTACATTTCCCGGACAAGGCTCTCAGCGCCCCGGCATGGGCCGCCCTTGGGTCGACCACGACAGCTGGGAACTCGTTGAAGAGGCTTCCTCAATATCTGGCAAAGATGTTGCCCGCCTCCTGCTCGATGCTGATGCTGACGAACTCAAAGACACCAGAAATGCCCAACTCACCACCTATGTCTCGAGCCTGATGGTTCTCGACGCGGTGGAACGGCTCGGTATCGAGCCAAGTTTCTGTGCAGGTCACAGCCTCGGTGAATACACGGCACTCACTGCCACGGGCGCCCTTGGCTTTGAAGACGGCATTGCCTTAGTGGTGGAACGTGCAGCGGCAATGCACGATGCAGGCAACGATTCACCAGGAACAATGTCGGCTGTTCTCGGCCTCGATGACGAAGATGTAGAAATTGCTTGTCGTCGAGCCGACAGTGACGTGTGGGTAGCAAACTTCAATGCACCAGGTCAAGTAGTAATTGCCGGCTCACCGAGTGGTGTTGCTGCTGCATCAATTCATGCCAAGGAACTTGGCGCCAAGAAGGTAATGCCTTTGCAGGTGTCGGGAGCCTTTCATACGCCGTTCATGACAGCAGCACGAGACCGCTTGCGTCTTGCCATTGCTTCAGCACAACCTCGCGATACTGAAGTTGCCGTCATCTCCAATGTCGATGCTCTCGCTCATAGCTCTGGTGAAGAGTGGGCCTCGCTTCTTTCTGCACAACTATCGAGTCCCGTTCGTTGGAAGCATTCTCTGCTCACTATGGCCGAACTAGGGGTCACAGGTTTTGTTGAACTTGGGCCAGGCGGTGTGCTCACCGGAATGGCGAAGCGCACAGTCGACGATGCACGCACCATCAGCGTCGCTACACCCGATGAACTCGACAAACTCATCGACTGGGTCAACAAAAGCCTCTCCACTGCTCCTGCACCTCTCGAAGGCGAGCATCTCTTTGCTGTTGAACGCCTCATTGTGAGCCCATGTGCAGGCGTCTTCACCGTCGATACTGCCCATCCGGCAGGAACGTCAATCGCTGTTGGTGAAGTGCTCGGCACTGTTGCCGACCAAGAAGTACGTAGCCCGTTTGCCGGCATATTGCAGAGCTACATCGCTGTAGAAGGCGAACGAGTTACCCATCGTCAACCCATCGCTTGGCTGCGGAGTAACTAACAGCAATGCCACGTACACCTGCAACCGTGAGGGGTGCCCGTATTACTGGTTGGGGCCGCGCCCTTCCCGACAATGTGGTCACTAATGTTGACTTAGAAAAAACAATCGACACGAACGACGCCTGGATTCGTGAGCGCACAGGAATCGCGAGCCGTCACATCGGCGGCACTACTGCTTCTCTATCTATTGAAAGCGGAGCCAAAGCGCTTGCCATGGCGGGGGTCGACCCCAGCAGCATCGATGCACTCATTCTTGCCACCACCACGCCCGACCGAACTGTTCCTGCCACTTCGGCAAATGTGCAAAACGCACTCGGGCTATCGTGTGGAGCCTTCGACGTCAATGCTGCTTGCAGCGGGTTCGTCTATGCCTTGGTCAATGCCTACGGCCTCATCGCAATGGGCGCTGAAAAAGTACTCGTCATAGGAACCGACACGCTGTCGCGCATTACCGACTGGACCGATCGCAACACTGCCATTCTTTTCGCCGATGGTTCTGGTGCAGCAGTCGTTGAAGCTCACGACGGGCCGAGCAACTTGCTGTCTTGGGATATCGATGCCGATGGTTCTGCAGAAAATATTTTATATTGCGAAGTGGGCGACAAAATTCATATGGACGGAAAAGAAGTTTTCCGCCGGGCCGTACGCATCATGGTTGATTCCGGTCAAAAGTCAATGGCAGCTGCCGGAGTCACTGCCGACGATATTGCGCTCGTGGTGCCCCACCAGGCCAATATCCGCATCATCAACTCGGCTTGCGAAAAGTTAGGAATTCCGCCTGAAAGAACAATCACTGTTTTGCACGAAACAGGCAACACCTCGTCAGGATCAATTCCGTTAGCGCTGTTCGATGCTGCCGATAAGGGTCGATTGAAAGACGGAGATCTGGTGTTGCTCGTTGGTTTCGGCGCTGGCATGACCGCGGCAAGTTGTGTACTGAGATGGGGTAATTGATGTCTCGCGTTGTCTTTATCACTGGCGGATCAAAAGGCATTGGTGCCGCGTGTGCACGACGTTTCATTGCCGAAGGAGACAAAGTTGCAGTCACCTACAACTCGTCACCAGTGCCCAAAGAACTCACCGACCTCGGTGTTGTGGCAGTGCAGTGTGATGTCACATCATCGGCTTCAGTTGATGCAGCTTTCACTGCAGTAGAAGCGCAATTGGGAAACATAGAAATTCTCGTTTCAAATGCGGGCATCACACAAGACGGCTTGCTCTTACGCATGAGCGAAGAAAATTTCACTAGCGTCATCGATGCAAACCTCACCGCCGCATATCGCGTCACGAAAAGAGCATCACAAAACATGCTGCGTGCGCGCAGCGGCCGAATCGTTCTCATCTCTTCCGTCGTGGGGCTTTTGGGCTCAGCTGGGCAGTCGAACTACGCAGCTTCCAAAGCGGGACTCGTTGGTTTCGCCCGTTCACTTGCCCGAGAGCTCGGTTCTCGCAGTATTACGGTCAATGTTGTGGCTCCTGGCCCCGTTGAAACCGATATGACTGCAGCCCTCGGAGAAAAGCGCCTCGCTGAACTCACAGCAGCCGTTCCGCTCCAACGCATGGCGACCCCCGAAGAAATTGCTGGTGTGGTGACATTTCTCACGTCAAATGACGCCGCCTACATCACGGGCGCCGTGATTCCCGTTGATGGTGGTCTAGGAATGGGTCACTAAGGAACCAATCTTTTCGGGTACCTCTGAGTAATACCTGCTGAGCGAGTGAA
The DNA here is from genome assembly GCA_044358465.1 of Ilumatobacteraceae bacterium. Classification (GTDB taxonomy): domain Bacteria; phylum Actinomycetota; class Acidimicrobiia; order Acidimicrobiales; family Ilumatobacteraceae; genus F1-20-MAGs119. The sequence continues at coordinate 2,311 of JBIKNT010000061.1, read as the reverse complement.
AAATTGTAAGAATAGAGACGAGCACGATGTGCTCTCATTAACCGGAGGAATTTATGAGCGACGATCTTTTTGCCCGATTCACCAAGTGTGCTGTGAATGTTTTGTCAGTCGATGCAGCAAAGGTGACAAAAGAGGCTCGCTTCGGTGACGACCTCGACGCAGACAGCCTCGACCTTGTTGAACTCGTTATGGCCCTTGAAGAAGAGTTCGGCGTTGAAGTACCAGAAGAAGATCTCGACGGAATTGAAACCATCGGTCAGGCCTATGACCTGGTGGTCTCCAAGCTCTAATGCGTAACCCATTCACGACGGGCGGGCCGTATCGCGTTGCCATCACCGGTTACGGAGTGGTGGCGCCTTGTGGCTTAGGTAAGCAAGATTTTTGGAATGGCCTCGTTGGCCCCGGAATCACAAACGCAAAACAGGTCAACATTCCTGAGTGGGATCCTCTTCCCTATTTCGACAACCCCAAAGATGCGCGTCGCGCCGACCGTGTAGAGCAGTTCGCTCTTGCTGCGGCCGCAGAAGCTTTCGCACAAGCAGGAAACATCACAGCCGACAAGACCCGCTTTGGAACCATCTTTGCCACTGGCATTGGCGGACTCAGCACACTCGAAGAGCAAGTGGCGATTCTTATTGAAAAAGGGCCACGTCGGGTTTCTCCCTTCCTTGTACCCATGATGATGGCGAACGCCTCGGGCGCAGCTATTTCCATGCGCTACGGCCTGCAAGGCCCCAATGAAACCATTTGTACAGCTTGCGCAGCCTCAAGCCACGCCATTGGCTACGCCGCTCGACTCATTGCTTATGGCTCCTGTGACGCTGTAGCAACGGGTGGTTCTGAAGCAGCAGCAACTCTCACATCAATGGCAGGTTTTGGCAACATGACCGCACTGTCTTCAACAGGTGCGAGCAAGCCCTTCGACACCACACGCGACGGTTTTGTGATGGGTGAAGGAGCTGCTGTTTTCGTCTTAGAGCGCTATGACCTTGCCGAGAAGCGAGGCGCAAACATATTGGGTGAAATTCTCGGCGCCGCGAGCAACGCCGATGCGTACCACATCACTGCTCCCGCCCCAGGTGGCATCGGAGCCCAGGCATGCATGCGTGCTGCGCTTCTCGATGCAGAACTCGGCCCGGAAGATATTGCACACATCAACGCACACGGAACTTCCACACCCCTCAACGATGCCGCTGAGGGTTTGGCAATGGCTGAGGTCTTTGGTTCATCACGACCCATTGTCACATCAACTAAAGGCGTCACTGGTCACGCACTCGGAGCCGCGGGTGCACTTGAAGCAGCAGCAGTGCTGCTTTCTTTCGAGAAAAAATTGATTCCGCCCACAGCAGGAACAACTGAACTCGACCCCGCTCTCAATATCGATTTAGTGATGGGTGCACCACGACCTTGGACTCCTGGCCCATCACTGTCGAACAACTTTGGCTTTGGTGGTCACAACGGTTCGGTCATCATTGCCCCGCCGCGTTAATGCAGTAGTACTACGCGTCAACCAGCACGAAGAAGAGTTCACACTCGCAAGCAACATCGCCGTTCACTACAGCGCGGCCAGAGCCTTTTCCTGCACGGGCAGACATTTTGCCTAACGACACTTCAAGTCGTAGCTGATCGCCGGGCCCAACCTGCCTGCGGAATCGCGCCGAGTCGAGCCCACCAAATAGAGGCAGTTTCCCTACGTATTTTTGATTCCCCAGCACAACATATGCGCCCAACTGCGCAATTGCCTCACACATCAATACACCAGGCAGGGTTGGCCTACCAGGGAAATGGCCTGGAAAGAACCATTCATCACCACTGAGGTTCCACAAGCCCACTGCCGACTCGCCATCGACGAGTTCAATGACTTCATCGATGAACAAAAACGGAGGGCGATGTGGAAGAACTTCTTCTGGACGAGGGAAACTCATTTGCCGAGAGCCTTCAATAAATTTAACGGGGTGTCTTTCGGCGAGATTTTGTACCAAGCCTCTTGAATAATTCCATTTGCATCGATGAGAAACGCAGAGCGCTCAACACCCATGTACTCACGGCCGTACATACTCTTCTTTTTCCACACTTTGTATGCAAGCGACACAGTGTGTTCAACATCAGAGAGCAATGTGAAACCCAGTTCGTATTTGTCGTCGAACTTCTTTAATTTCTCGGGTTTATCGGGGCTAATTCCGATGATGGCAGTACGACCAACGTCGCCCTTGATATCGCGTAACCCACACGATTGCGTGGTGCATCCGGGTGTATCGGCCTTGGGATAGAAGTACACCAGCACTTTTTTCTTGCCTAGCTTTGCCAATGA
>JBIKNT010000060.1:0-7667 GCA_044358465.1 Ilumatobacteraceae bacterium | reverse complement strand
GCCTCTGTGGTGGCCAATTTTTGTATATCGCGCGAATCGTGTGACACCAAAACTACTGGGCCAGTGAATTGCGAGAATATTTCCGCAAGAAGGTCAAGCGTCGCTTCTCGTGCGTGAGCATCTAAGGCTGTTGTTGGTTCGTCGAGCAACAAGATTTTGGGTTGAGTTACCAATGTGCGCGCCAAGGCAACGCGTTGTTGTTGGCCGCCGCTCAATTCATGGGGGCGCTTTTCGGCAAATGAATGAATGTCAAGCTTCTTCATGGTGTCGGTAGCGCGGCTCAACGCTTCGTCTTTGCGCATGCCGCGGGCGCGTAGACCAAAAATAATGTTCTGGCTAACGCTGAGGTGGGGAAAGAGGGCCCCATTTTGGAACAGCATTCCTACCTGCCGGTCTTCGGGTTGCACAAAAGTTTCACCGTCACAGATTTGCCCATCAAGTTCAATGCGACCAGAAGAAATGTTGAGTAAACCTGTAATAAGAAGAAGTGCAGTAGTTTTGCCGGATCCATTAGGACCGGTGATGGCGAGAACTTCTCGAGATGCCACCGAGACATTGGCGTGCAACGTGAACTGTGGGCGGGAAAAAGTGCATTGCATGTTGAGAGTCATGCGGCACCTCGTTGAAATGCAGTCATCCAGCGTTGGCGCAACGAAATGAGAACAACAAAGGAAATAGCCATCATTAAAAATGACAAACTGACGGCAGCATCGTTGCCGCTTTCCAAGGAACTGTAGATTGCCAAAGGCAGTGTTTGTGTGGAACCTGGACTATTGCCGGCAAAGGTAATGGTTGCGCCAAATTCCCCAAGCGCACGAGCCCAAGTGAGCACAATGCCCGCAACGAGCGATGGCAAAAGAATGGGAATATTGACCATCAGTAAAGTACGCCATGGGCCAGCACCCAAGGTACGAGCGGCCCAAGTAGTAGATGTATCAACCTGAGAAAATGCCGACTCCATCACCACAATAAAGAATGGCGCAGCTACAAAGAATTGTGCCAGCACTGTTGCACTCTGCGTAAAAGCAATGCGATAGCCAAACCAATCTTCAAGTGTTGAGCCGATGAGTCCGCGACGTCCAAATGCATAAATGAGTGCAACTCCTCCTACAACAGGAGGCAAAACCATAGGCAAAACACAGATGGTGCGCAAAATACTTTTCAGCGGAAAGGTGCGATGAGCAAACATCCACGCCAGCGGTAAACCGGTCACAATTGCCAGCACTGTTGTGATGAGCGAAGTACGTAATGAAAGCCACAGCGCTTCTCGTGACGATGCTTCAAAAACTGTGCTAAAAAACTGTGACCAGGGAACACGCACAACAATGGCTATGAGTGGCAGTGAAATAAAAATGACACACGCCATTGCGAGAGCAGTGAGGCCGCGGGGTGCACTTAATTGCGAACGTTTCTGTTTCATGGGCTGACAAACCCAAAATCATTCAAAATTTTTTGCCCGTCGCCCATCACGAAATTAATGAATGTCTGGGCAGCTTTTCGTGCGGTTGTAGAAAGTTCAGCAAGTGAGGCAATGGGGTAGTTGTTGACAACGTTGATGCTCGCGTCAATAGGTATGGCGTCAAGTTTCGATGCATTAGCCAAGGCATCGCTGACGTAAACAATTCCAGCGTCTGCTTCGCCACTGGCAACTTTCTGGGTAACCCCACTAACACTTGTTTCCCAGCTTCGAGGCTGCACAGTTATTTTTGCTCGCTCCAGTATCTGAGCGGCATATTTTCCACATGGTTGAGCAGAATCGCACAGAACAGTGCGTATTTGCTGTGAAGCGAGGGCGCTCACATTCTTGATATTGAGTGGATTTCCTTTTTCAACAACAAGCGTAAGTGTGTTGGTGGCAATGGTGGCAACAGAGTCTTTGTTGACATCACCATTTTCCACGAGGTCATTCATTTGCTTATCATCGGCAAAGACAACCACGTCTGCTGGCGCGCCCTGCTTAATTTGTTCAACCAATGTGGCGCTTCCCGCAAAGTTCAGAACTATACGAATATCGGGCTCTACATTTTCAAAGGCCGACGCCATAGAGGTCAACGCCGTAGTGAGTGAGGCGGCGGCGTAAACGTCGATATTCACTTTGCTATCGCCGCGACCACAAGCAGACAATGTGAACATGAGCCCGATGGCGCTCCCCATAGCCACGTACCGACGAAGCAATGAGGTGTGGGGCATTCCCACAGGCTATTAGTTCATTCTGCACTATCTGATAGTTCATTACGTGATATAAAAAGGTATGGAAGCTTTACAAAACAACCAGTTGTCGCTCATTGAAGCAACGTGTCTTGCGCTCATCAAGCAGGGAGCGACTCATGGTTATGACATCGCAAAGAGGTTTCACCCCGACGGCGATATTGGCGAAGTCTTCACTCAAACAAACCCCGTGGTGTACCGCGCATTGAAATCGCTAGAAGCTGCACAATTGGTGAAAAGCACCGATGCACTTGGTGTACGCAAACAACTGAAGTTTGCATTGTCGGTCACCGAAGTAGGTGGCCAGGTGTTGCACAGTTGGCTGAACACACCAGCCACGCACATTCGCGATTTACGCACCGAGTTTTTGGTGAAACTACATCTACGTGAACTAGTAGGTATGAAGCAAAAGAAATTCATCTCTTTACAACGAGATGCTTTAAGCCAAGTGCTGTCGCACTTGCTTGCTGATCCTTCACGAAGTGCCGTTGCGATGTGGCGACGGGAGCAGGCCCGAGCTGTTGCAAGGTTTCTTGATGAACTTGCCGGTGAAGAGTTACCAGCTTCGAGCAATGCAGATCGCGAAGACACTCTGCGACTCAGCGCGCGTAACCAATTGCGGGCAAAAGTCATTTCAGTAAAACATGGGGGAGTGTTATCGACGGTCAAACTAGAGCTCGACCCAGGTCAAACCATGACGGCAACCATTACGCGTGAGGCCACCGATGCATTAGCTCTTGCACCGGGAACGGAAGTACTGGGTTTATGTAAAGCCACCGATGTTTTGGTTGCCCGCTCGCCAACCTAAAAAATATAGGCAATTTCGGACTGTTGAGAATAATTCAATGCTGGACTAAGTTGGGGTTGAAATTCTTTCAGAGAGAATTTCCGTTGATATTTCTTGGAGGAAATACATGTTGGCTCATCGCATTAAGGCCGCCCTCGGCGCAATTACAACGGTTGGGTTGCTCGGGCTCTTTGCCGTTCCAGGTGAGGTGCATGCTGCCATCACGGTGACGGTCACCGACTCCGCAGGCACCGCAGTAGGTGGAGCATTCGTTGCCGTACTGAATAGCGATGGTGATGCAGTTGATAGTGCCATCACCGCTAAAGACGGAACAGTGTCGGTGAATGAAAGTGGCGGAGCTGGTCTTGTTGTCGCAGCCCCTGGGTTCCAAACAAAAACTGCATCGGGTGCTACAGCACAAACCGTTGCACTTGCTGCATCGACGAAATCGAAGTTGTCATACGCAAATGCATTTGGAGCGCAAGTACGCACCATTGCAGCCGACGGTGAGAGCGGTGTGTATTACGCAACCTCCGATGCGCAACCAACTGTATGGCGCACAAGCGACTATGCGGGTTCGTGGTCTCCCGTTCCCACAACTGCCGACTCTGAAGCGGCAAGTGCAACTGCTGCTGGTGCGATGCCACAAACAGAAGCAGCTGGTGAAATTTTTACCTCGGGTGTCAAAGGTGAAGTTGCAGTGCAAGTGGGTCAGAACCTTTACTACTCGCGCACTTATGGAAATACCTGGACGACAATTGCGAACTACAACACGGTTAATGGCCAGAACAAAAAGCACCACTGGGTACATGGTGGTGCTAACGCAGAATATTCCTACATTGTTGTTGTAACCGATTCAGGAATGTACATCGCAGTGATGCCCGACAGTTCAAGTGATGCAGCACCAAGTTTTGTCAACGTCACGTCAACAATTGGTCGCTATTCAGCGGCCGACCGTGTTGCATTTGCAGTGGGAAGCACTGGTGACATCTTCATGGCAACTGTCAATGGCACGGGGACGCGTATTTCACAAATCACTCCAGCAGCTACGGCTGCAGCTCTTGCAGCGACGGACTTCGGCACGAACCCAGAAACTCATAGCATGGCGACAGCAGGAACTGGCCTGATCAAGTTGAGTACTTTGGGAACCGCCACACCGAAAGCCTTTGTTACGCATCGTGTTGATAATGCAACCGTGGAATTCAATGTTGGTGCGATTGCTTCCGGACCAACGCGGTGGGAAGTATCTAGTGGTGTTGAAGGTGCAACTCAAGCAAACAACCTCACATTGACGGGGATGAATGCCCTTGCAGGGAACTGTGGTCAAAACGGAGGCACTCCGCTTGTTGCTTCCATTGCACCAGAAGCTCCATCGGGTTCCGATGTACTCAATGGCTTCGAAGTGGTAGGCACCATTGGTCAATGCATGTTTGTCTTCAATGCCACAGGTTCAGGCAGCCTCATCGGTGCTACTTTCACTTCTTCTGCTGTTGCTTTGTTGGCCATGGAAGGGGCAAACAACAACACCGGTTTTGTTTGGGATAGCGGTTTCAACTTCAGCTCCAACATGGTGTCATTGTCTGGTGATGGGCAATTCGGACTCCGAAAATCGGCAGTCATTTCTGCCGCAACTTTCTACCGTCCAAGTTTTGGTGGTGCCGGTGGTACCTCGGCAAGTCAGTACATCAATAGTCAAGCAACTGCAGGAACAGATGTTGCTTCAGGTGGAATTGCAGTAGGCGGCATGGTTGCCCCGAACGTCACCGATGTGGTGTATTCGCCAAACAGCACCGATGGTTCACAACTGGTGCTGAGTATGACCGAAACTGGTGGTAGCCGCACGTTGCTTTCCACCGATGGCGGTGCATCATTCAGCACGCTTGGTGCTGGTGGAAGCCGTTCAGTGGAATGGTGGAACGGTGCTAACGGTCTGCAACACATTGCTGCTGGCTTTAGCAACAACGCAAATGAGTTTTTGCATGTGAAGTCTTTCAACACAAATTCTGGTGCAGGCAAACTCGATATGGGTGATGAACTTGCAGCAACGGCTGCCGAGCGCGATGCAAAAGATGCATCTGCGCGAAAAGAATTCAGTTTTCCAGGTGCAGCAAATCCATCGGGTTCCACTCTTACCCCGAGCAGTTTCGTTTCAGGTGGAGGCCAAACATTACTTTCTGCAATTGAAGGCATTGCTGGAAAAGACGTGATGTTGGTTGGTGTCAACAAGTGCAGCCAGAACCTGGGGCCATCAGGATGTGAGTCGAGCGTAGGTTCTGTGGCGCTGGTAGGCATTAGTGCCAATAGCTCAACGGGCGCAGTGACGTTGAGCAATGTCAAATACTTTGGTTCAGAAGTTGCTGCAGGCGGAGCTACGGCAGCGGGCACTGGAACATATGCAGGTGATGTGAAGGCAATTCAATACTGCCCAACTGGTTCCGCAACAAAAGTTGCCGACACCGCATTTATTTCCGTTGGCGGTAAAGGCATTTATAAAATTTCTGCCGTGAGTACAGCCCCCGCACATGCTGCAACTGGTACAACGACGGGAACCTTCAAAGACCTCAAGGTCGACTGCGACACTGGTGTGATTGCGGTTGCGGGTTCTGATGGTTTGTACTTCTCGGTTGATGGTGCTGCAAAGTTTGTGAAAGTGACAACAACTGCAGCTCCTGCTGGCGGGCAGCAACCACCGCAGCAAGGTGCAAACAATGCCCCAACAGCGGTTGCATTGCAGGCCGATGGCACTACAGGTGAAGTCACCATGATTGTTGCGGCGGGTAATGGAGACATCAAGTCGGTTGAAACTAGCTTCACTGCTCTTGGAGTGAGTGCTGCCGATACCAAAGCCGGAACTGCAACAACGCCAACGGCAGCAATTACTCCTGCTGCCGATTCAGTGAATGAATTGAATAATTCGTCAACCGGTAAAAACACGGGTGCAGTTCTCGACTTGGAAATTCCCAATACGGCTGCTGACAAAGTAACGGCAGCGGGCGTGCGTTCACTCAGTGTGCGTAAATTTGCAACCGCTTCGAAATTGTCTGCTGGTACCGGTGGTGGTGCTTTTAGGGCAGCATTACGCACCACAACTACTTCCTCAGGTAGCGGTGCAGGAACTCCTGGAGTTGGTGGAACGACTCCCGGAGCCGTCGCACCAAAAGTGGTGTCGGTGAAGAAAGGCAAAACTGTTTCTGTCACTTCTGCTCTCAAGACACTGGGCACCAAAGTGGTTGCTAAATCAAAAATTGTGACCACGGTGAGCAAGGCATCAAAGAAGGTTTGCTCGGTTTCGAAAACAAATGTGGTGAAAGGTGTGAAGGCTGGCAAGTGTTCGTTGACGGTGAAAATTACTCCACCGGCGACGAAGAAAGTGAAAAAGCCAAAGACCACTACGAAGAAGATCACCATCACAATTAAGTGAGCGGAAACTTCCTGTAGCGCCTCTTAAGTGCACTACTGCATAGCTAGTGCCGCGCGTGCTTCGCCTTCGGGGTTGCGGTACGCGCGGCCAATGGCATCAATCACAATGCGGCGAAGGATGCCTTCGGGTATTTCAGCTTTGCCAGTGAGCTCTGGAGTAATGGGTGTCATGCGTTGGTAACCCACAGTGAAGGGGTCAACGCCATAGGTAACAGGCACGGTAAAGGGAATCGCGCGGCGCCCAACAGGAACATCGCCGTACCACAACTCCATGTCTCCTTTGAAGCGCCCAGTTGCCGTAAACGTCGCGCGAACATCTACTTCACCTACAGGAAGTTCCACGCTTGCCGAAACGATGGTGGTGAGAGCACCAAGAAAGTTATAGGCATAATGCAGGCGTCGACCTTTGATGTACAGCGCGTAACCACCGGCATGACCACCATGACATACCAAGATGCCGTCGCAGTCGCCAACGGCTGGAACATTGAGTGCGGCAGTAATTTGGAACGAACGGTTCTTGAGATTCGGTGCTGTTGATTCGGGCAGCGGCGAAATACCCGGAAGGTACACGTACCTATCGCGCAAGAAGCGTCGATCGCCGTAACGAGCAGGTTGGTTGTTCAACGGAAGAACTTGGTTAGCTTCTGCCTCGGTCCACCACAACTGTTGTAGCTCTTTCAACTTGTCGGGAAACTGTAGAGCAACGTCATTGCACTCTGAGAAATCGTTGGCGATGTTGTACAACTCCCAAACGTCGTCATCGAATGACGGGTTTATATTGCCACTTTCGTAGTTCATCATCCCTGGTGGGTGAAAGACCACTGCTTTCCAGCCATCGTGATACAACGCACGCGAACCAAGCATTTCGTAGTACTGAGTAATGTGCTTACTCGGCTCAGTTGCACTTTCTAATGTATGGGCAAAACTCACACCGTTGAAGGGGGCCTGAACAACACCGTTGATTTGTTCAGGTGCCTCTATGCCAATGACATCGAGCAATGTGGGGAGGACATCGACTATGTGCAAATACTGATGGCGAGTTTCGCCAACATTCTTTAATCGACTTGGCCATTGCACAATGAGCGGGTCACACACACCGCCTTCGTGGGTATCGCGCTTGAAACGTTTGAGTGGCGTATTGCCGGCCCATGCCCAACCCCACGGGTAGTGATTGTTGGAATGCTCAGAACCAATGAGGTCAATGCGCTTTAAGTTCTCTGCCAAACTTTCAGGAACAAAGTTGTAGAAATAC
>JBIKNT010000059.1:0-7692 GCA_044358465.1 Ilumatobacteraceae bacterium | reverse complement strand
GTGAGCTTCACTTCTCTCGCCCAATTGGTTCCTCACATTGTTGCGCTCTCGAGTAACGCAGCCGAACTCATCCTTTTGGTGAAACCTCAGTTTGAGGCCGATCGTGCCGACGTGCCAGCGGGGGGGATCGTGGTTGACCCACTGGTGCGCCAAGGTGCAATTGACCGAGTAGTAGAGGCTTTGAATGCTGCTGGTTGCCATGTACATGGGCAATACGAGTCGCCGATCTCTGGGGCTGGTGGCAATATTGAGTTCTTCCTATGGGCAACTGTGCACACCGATGAGTAAAGATATGGGTATGGCTCTCGCGCAACCTCAGTCCTTTTCATTGGGCTCGCTTTGGCTTGTGGTCAATCAGGAGCGGCCCGATGCGTGCGAGGCAGCGCTTCGCGTGCGGGCGTGGGGAGAGGCGCACCAGGTTTCTGTAGTGCATGCCGAAGATGTTGTCGATGAAATGACGGCAACTTTGCCCGATCTGGTGGTGTCGCTCGGTGGCGATGGAACTGTTCTACGAGCCGTACAAATCTTGAGTGGCCACAATGTTCCGGTTCTCGGAGTCAATTTTGGCACCCTTGGCTATCTCACCAGTGTGGAACCATCGCAGCTACTCGATGTGCTCGAGTCGCTGCGTACCGGAGTGATGCCCAAAGATGCGCGCCTTGAAAACCGCATGATGCTCAAAATTCATGTGGCACAAAAAGACGGTGGTCGGCACACACTACGTGCATTGAATGAAGTAGTCGTAGAAAAAGTGGAGTCTGGTCATACTGTGCGTTTAGAAGTAGCAATCGATCAAAGTGTTTTTGCCACGTACTCAGCCGATGGCCTCATTGTGGCAACGCCCACTGGTTCTACTGCATACTCTTTGTCGGCACGTGGGCCTGTTTTATCTCCACAACACCGGGCAATGGTGCTCACACCAGTGTCTCCGCACATGTTGTTCGATCGGTCGTTGGTTCTCGACCCAGCCGAAGAAGTATCTATTACCGTGCGCGGGCATCGCGATGTCACCTTGTCGGTTGATGGCTTGCATTTTGTCTCTTTGAAGCCAGAAGACGAGGTACGCGTGGTGAGTGATACCGCCACAGCGTGTTTCTTGCATATTGGCCAACAGCGGTTCCATCACATCTTGCGCCAGAAGTTTGGTTTAGGAGACGATTAATGCTGGTGGAATTGCATGTTCATCAGTTAGGCATTATCGACTCCGTCACACTTGTCTTTAAAAATGGGCTTACTGCCTTTACGGGCGAAACTGGTGCGGGCAAGACCATGATGATTGAAGCTATTCACTTGCTCGTGGGTGGGAAAAGCGATGTCTCGATGGTGCGCCATGGTTGTGATGAAGCACGTGTCGAAGGGCGTTTCGTTGTCGGTGACGATGAAGTTATTTTGAGCCGCGTGATTCCCGTGCAAGGGCGTTCGCGCGCCTATATCAATGGCAATTTGGCGACCCTTGCTCAACTCGCTGAGATGGGTGGTGAACTCGTCGACCTGCATGGTCAACATGCGCACCAGAGCCTTCTTCACGAAAAAGCTCAACGCGTCGCTCTCGACCAATTCGCTGGCGTCGATATCTCTCCCGTCGCACAGGCGAAGGCTGAACTTCGCCAACTACGCCAGGAACTTGAATCTTTAGGCGGCGATGAACGTGCGCGAGCGAGAGAAATCGACCTTCTGCAATTCCAAATTGATGAAATAAGTACCGCTGCTATTTCTTCTGGTACAGAAGACGAAGAACTGCGCAAAGAAGAAGAGGCGTTAGGCAATGCAGAGTCGTATCAGGCAGCTTTGCGCGGTGCTTATGCCTTTCTTTCTGAAGCCAACACGCAAGTATCGTCCGGTACAACGAATGCCAGCGATGCGTTGCGATCGGCACTTGGCTTATTACAAGGCAAGGAGGCGTTCACTGAAGTAGCGCAACGCCTTTCCTCACTAGCAGCCGAACTCGACGATGCCGCGGCGGTCATCAGAGATCTCGCCGAGGCAAGTGAAGAAGACCCCGAACGCTTGGCCGAGGTGAGTGCTCGGCGCAAGGCTCTCAGCGACCTCTGCCGTAAATATGGCCCATTGCTCGCCGACGTGTTGGAGTACAGCCGTGCAACCACCGAGCGCCTGAACGACCTGCTGGGCTATGAACAACGTGCCCGTGATCTTGAGGCGTCTATTGCTGCTGCAAATGATCGCGTACGAAAAGCAGAAGCTGTGGTAAGAAAAAAGAGAATTGAAGGAGCTCCGCAGTTCGCTAAGGCGGTACAGAAGCATCTTCGTCTGCTCGCACTGCCTGAAGCAGTGTTTCAAGTCGACTTTGCGCCAGAGTCTCACGACCCATCAGGCGATGGCTTGAATTTCTTGCTCTCTGCCAACCCCGGCAGTCCACCTTTGCCGTTGTCAAAAGTTGCCTCGGGCGGAGAACTGGCAAGAGTCATGTTGGCGTTGCGTCTGGTTCTCACGCAGTCACCCCCAACGCTCATTTTCGATGAGGTTGATGCAGGTATTGGCGGCGCAGCAGCGGTGGCAGTTGGTAAGGCGCTGGCTGCAGTCGGAAAAGGACACCAGGTGTTTGTGGTCACGCATCTCGCCCAAGTTGCTTCTCAAGCGCATCAACAATTGGGTGTCTCGAAAGAGATCATTAAGAAAGTTACCTATGCCCGCGTGGGTGAACTCACCGGGGCCGCGCGGGAAAGTGAGATCGCTCGCATGTTGTCGGGTGGAGCGCTCACCGAGGTGGCCGTTGCTCATGCCCAGGAGCTCCTGACACATTCTTCCTAGCCCATGTTTTCATGGTAAGTTGTTATTCCGTCAAGGAGTTGTTGACACAAGCCGACGGGAGAAGTGAAATGCCAAAGCATATTTTCGTAACAGGTGGTGTTGCGAGCTCGCTCGGCAAAGGTCTCACTGCATCGTCGCTCGGACGCCTACTGAAATTGCGTGGTTTGCGCGTCACCATGCAAAAGCTCGACCCGTACATCAACGTCGACCCAGGCACCATGAATCCTTTTGAGCATGGTGAAGTGTTTGTGACCGACGATGGCGGCGAAACCGACCTCGACTTGGGTCACTACGAACGTTTCATCGATGAAAATCTGTCGCGTAGTTCCAATGCAACGACAGGTTCTATTTATCAAGCTGTGTTGGCCGCAGAGCGCCGTGGCGACTATCTCGGAAAAACCGTCCAGGTCATTCCGCACATCACCGATGAAATTAAGCGTCGTATCCACCGTGTCTCTACCGACGATGTTGATGTGGTCATTACTGAGGTGGGTGGCACCGTTGGCGACATTGAAATTTTGCCGTTTTTAGAGGCAATTCGTCAGTTCCGCAACGAAGCTGGCCGCGACAACGTGTGCTACATCCACGTCACGCTGGTTCCTTTTATTGGTCCGAGCGGCGAGCAGAAAACTAAACCCACTCAACACAGCGTGACCGAGTTGCGTAGTCGTGGCATTCAGCCCGACATCATTGTGTGTCGTAGTGAAGAACCGCTCAGCCAAAGCTTGAAGCGCAAAATTTCTAACGTGTGCGACGTTCCTGAAGCAAATGTTATTAACGCAGCCGATGCGCGCAACATTTATGAGCTTCCCATCATCTTGCATGAAGAAGGCCTCGATGTTGTTGCTTGCGATACTTTGCGTTTAGAAACAGAACTCGATCTTTCCTCTTGGGAGAATTTCGTAGAGCGCGTAGAAAATTCAGTACGTCCCGTTCGTATTGGTCTCATCGGAAAATATGTTGAATTGCAAGATGCGTATCTTTCTGTGGTGGAAAGTTTGAAGCACGCTGGCTTTCATCACGGTGCAAAAGTCGAACTGGAATGGATTCAGGCCGAAGAAGTGGAAGGTCTCCTCACCGCAGGGCGCGTCAGCGATCTCGACGGCATCGTGATTCCTGGTGGCTTTGGCGGCCGTGGCGTTGAAGGAAAGATTGCTGCGGCTCAATACGCTCGCGAGAACAATTTGCCATGCCTAGGTTTGTGCTTGGGTATGCAGGTCATGACCATCGAATTTGCGCGTCACGTTTTAGGTTTATCTCAAGCTAACTCAACAGAATTTGATCCATCAACCACCGCTCCAGTCATCGATCTCATGCACGATCAGCGTGAGGTATCGAATAAGGGCGGCACGATGCGTTTAGGTGCCTACTACGCAGTGTTGACCCCGGGGTCTCAGGTAGCAGCAATGTATGGCGAGCCTGTGGTGAGTGAACGTCACCGCCATCGCTATGAGTTCAACGCGCAATTCCGTAGTCGCTTTGAAGAGAATGGCTTTATGTGCAGCGGTACGTCTCCCGACAAGCGTCTTGTTGAGTTTATTGAACTCACCGATCATCCGTTCTGGGTCGGAACTCAGGCGCATCCAGAATTTAAGAGTCGCCCAGACCGTGCGCACCCTTTGTTCATCGGTCTCATTAATGCTGCTTTGAACTACCGCGAAAGTTCATTGAGCGCCTCGTCTACATCGCAGCGCTAAAACATGGGATTCGTCTCACGGTCGCAAAAGCTATTGCATCAGTGGGCAGTGTGGACACTTGTTGAAGATCACTTAGAAGATCCCTCTGGCGCAGCTTTTGTTCGTACCTATGTCACTTCCCCAGGAGCCGTTGGAGTGGTGGTGCTACATGTGAATTCGCTTGCAGAACTCAAAGGTGCACAACTATCTGATGTGAAAACAACTTTGGTGCGTCAGTTCCGTGCGCCCTTTGGAAAAGAACTGTGGGAAATACCTGCAGGAATGCGCGACGTCGACAGCGAACCTCCTGAAGTAACTGCACATCGAGAACTGGCAGAAGAAGCAGGGCTGGAAGCCTCTGTGCTTGTGCGGTTGGGTTCCATGGCGTCTGCGCCTGGTATCACGAATTCAATGGTGGAAATTTTCGCTGCATGTGGGTTGCGTGAGGTGCCCATCGATCGACATGGCCCGGAAGAAGAACACATGCAGGTGAGGGTAGTTACGGTGGCTGATGCGCTTGAAGAAGTGCGTCGTGGGGACATCACCGATGCAAAGACCATCATCGGTCTGCAGTGGGTGAGGGATCTCCTCTGAAGAACGTCGAGGTGTCCGACGTCGTCTTTCCCGAAGTCGCTGAAGAGTTCTTCAATTGGCTCGTCGTAGAGCGTGGGCGGGCGGCAAATACCGTTGAGGCGTATCGGCGCGACATAGCGCAATACCTTTTGTACCTCAGTGACAAGCGGTCGAATCTTATGAAAGCCCAGGTGGAAGACGTAGAGAATTTTCTCACGCAGCGGTTGGAAAATGGGGCGGCGAAGTCGAGTCTGGCCCGACAGTTCTCTGCACTACGAATGTTGCACAGATTCATGGTGGAGGAACGCTTTCGTAAAGATGACCCAGCGGTGATGGCGGAAGGTGTAGGTAAACCCGCCGGCATACCAAAGCCTCTCAGTGAAGACGAAATGACGCTCCTCATTGGTTCAGTTGTGGGCGATGAACCTCGCCAACTGCGCGACCGAGCAGTACTTGAGTTCCTCTATGCAACCGGTGCCCGCGTATCTGAAGTATGTGGGCTCAATTTGTCTGATCTCGATATGGAGTCTTCACTGGTGCGACTCTTTGGAAAAGGTTCGAAAGAACGTGTTGTTCCCTTTGGATCAATAGCGCACGTTGCGCTTGGTCAGTGGCTGGCATCGGGGCGTTACGCATTAGAACCAGCTCAGTGGCGGAGCAGAGACGACGCCCAAGCAGTATTTCTCGCCAACCGCGGCGCTCGTATAAGCCGCCAAGTGATCTTCAACATTGTGAGAGAAGCCGGACTACGAGCAAAGATAGACCGCGATATTTCGCCCCACGCTCTGCGTCATTCATGTGCAACACACCTGCTCGACCATGGGGCAGACCTGCGTATTGTGCAAGAGATGTTGGGTCATGCCTCCATCTCTACAACTCAGGTGTATACCCGCGTATCGCAAGAACGTCTGTGGCAGGTATACGGCGCATCGCACCCAAGAGCGCGGCACTAGATGACTCTTCACATCGTGCACCTTTACAAACGCTGGAGAGGAATGGGAAAGAGTCTGGGAGTGGTGTCGGCTGACGACCTGGATGATGTTCAAGAATTATTGAGCGAAGCAGAGTTTCAACTGTGGTGTGCCATGGCTGTCGCAGACCAAGTGCATTCACTTCAGGTATTGCGTATTTTTGAGCGTCTAGAGCCAAATGCACAACGCTTCGACAAATGTGCAGCATTGCTTCACGACGTCGCTAAAGCAGTTTCGCCAATGAGCAGAATGGAACGGTCTCTCGCAACGTTAGGAAGTTTTCGCCGCGAGCGTTGGCGGTGGTACCGCCAACATGAAGAAATGGGCGTGAATGCACTGCTGAAGGTGGGGTCTCATCAGCGCACCATTGATCTCGTGCGCCGCAGTGCTCAAGATGAGGTTGCTCTGCATCTATACGCAGCAGATGACTCGGTGTAATTATTCAGGCAAAAAGCCCACTGCATTTTTTGCTCGAGCAACGGTAGCGCTTGCAACAATGCGAGCTTTTTCTGCACCTACGCGTAAGAGGCGTTGCAGTTCACCGCGGTCGTTCATTAACTCGGTGTATCGAGCCTGAATGGGGCTCATCATGGCGCAAACTGCTTCACCTGCGTCTCCTTTGAGCGCACCGTATTGCGTATAAGAATTTGCGAGATCTTGAGGGTTTTGACCAGTTGCTGCCGACAAGATGTCGAGCAAGTTGGCGATGCCGGGCTTGGTTTCTCTGTTATAGGCGACCTCGTTGTCGCTATCGGTAACGGCTCTTTTGAACTTCTTCATGATTGCTGCTGGGTCATCGAGCAGATAGATGCAACCAGCTTCATTGGTGGTTGATTTCGACATTTTGTTTGTTGGCTCTTGTAGGTCCATCACTCGTGCGCCGAGTGCTGGCGTAACGGCCTTTGGTAATACGAATGTTTCTCCGAAACGATGATTGAAACGCATCGCAATATCGCGTGTAATTTCAATGTGTTGCTTTTGGTCATCGCCCACTGGCACCTCATCGGCGTCGTACAACAAAATGTCGGCTGCCTGGAGCGCTGGGTAAGTAAAGAGACCCGCAGAGACAAATTCAGCTTCACGCTTTTGCGACTTATCTTTGAACTGTGTCATTCGCGACAACTCACCGTATGAGACTGTGCACTCCATCATCCAAGAAAGCGTTGTGTGCTCAACAACATGGCTTTGCACGAAAACTGTCGCTACTTCGGGGTCGAGACCAACAGCAAAGAGCATTGCGGCCAACTCGAGCGTGTTTTGGCCAAGTACCCCTGGCGACTCGGTCACTGTGAAGGCGTGGAGGTCGACGATTCCGTGAAATACGTCATTTTGATGTTGTCCGTTCACCCACTGTTGGAGGGCTCCTAAGTAATTGCCCAGATGAACAGCGCCGGTTGGTTGGATGCAAGATAAGACACGAGCCACGGGCGGACTGTAGTCGTCGAAAGGGGTCTCTGGCGAGTATGTTTTCAGATGTGAGTTATGACGTCTCTACGGCCGTATTTGAGGGCCCATTCGACCTCCTCTTGCACCTCATTTTGAGGGAGCAGGTCGATATCCACGAAGTCTCGCTCAGTACCATTGTCGATGCATATCTCACCGAAATTGAGAAAATGCAGGAGCTCGACCTCGATATTGCCACTGAGTTCCTACTCATTGCTTCCACGTTGGTCGAACTCAAGGCGCGGCGCTTGTTGCCCGGC
>JBIKNT010000057.1:0-7728 GCA_044358465.1 Ilumatobacteraceae bacterium | reverse complement strand
GTTCGCGTGCTGCAAGTTCAGCAGCTTTGAACTCTGGGTGGTCGACACTTGGAATCGCCTTGTTCAACATTGGAGCCAAGTAGTTACCAATGGTGTACGGCAAAACGAAGTAACCGTCAGAGAGTCCTTGCATTAGTGCAGATGCACCTAGTCGGTTTGCACCGTGGTCGGAGAAGTTTGCTTCGCCCGCTGCGTACAAGCCAGGGATGCTGGTCATGAGTTCATAGTCGACCCACAAACCCCCCATGGTGTAGTGCGATGCAGGATAGATGCGCATTGGCATGTCGTACGGGTTCTCGCCGGCAATGCGCTCGTACATTTCAAAAAGGTTGCCGTAGCGCTCTTGAACAACATCTTTTCCTAAGCGCGCAATTGCATCGGCGAAGTCGAGGTATACGCCATTTTTGAGCGGCCCAACACCTTGACCTTTATCGACCAAACGTTTTGCGGCACGTGAAGAAATATCTCGTGGCGCCAAGTTTCCAAACGATGGGTACAGGCGCTCGAGGTAATAGTCGCGATCTTCTTCTGGAATATCGGCAACTCTGCGACTCTCATCAGGATTCTTTGGCACCCAGACGCGACCATCGTTGCGCAGTGACTCTGACATGAGTGTGAGCTTCGACTGGAACTCATCGCTTTGAGGAATACATGTTGGGTGAATTTGCGTGTAGCAAGGGTTCGCAAAATATGCGCCCTTACGGTGCGCACGCCAGGCAGCGGTGACGTTGCACGACATTGCATTTGTTGACAAGAAGAATGCATTTCCGTATCCACCAGTTGCCATGACCACAGCATGTGCAGCATGCGAAGTGACTTCGCCCGTCATGAGGTCGCGTACAACAATTCCTGCTGCACGACCTTCAACGGTGACCACATCAACTAATTCTGTGCGGTTGAACAAACGCACGCCGCCCAAACCAATTTGTCGAGCAAGTTGCTGATACGCACCCAACAACAATTGCTGACCAGTTTGGCCACGGGCGTAAAAAGTTCTACTTACTTGTGCACCACCAAAAGAACGGTTGTCGAGGAGACCACCGTATTCACGGGCAAAGGGCACACCTTGGGCCACCATCTGATCGATGATGTTGACAGACACTTCTGCCAAACGATGCACGTTTGCTTCGCGCGAACGGAAGTCACCACCCTTGATGGTGTCGTAAAACAAACGGTGCACGCTGTCGCCGTCGCCCTGGTAATTTTTCGCGGCGTTAATGCCACCTTGTGCAGCAATGGAGTGTGCACGGCGAGGTGAGTCATGAAAAGTGAAAGCGTCTACTTGGTAACCAAGTTCCGCAAGTGTTGCAGCAGCAGATGCCCCAGCAAGACCGGTACCCACCACAATGACTTTGAATTTGCGCTTGTTGTTGGGGTTCACCAACTTCACATCTTCTTTGTAGGTGGCCCACTTATCGCCCAATGGGCCAGCAGGGATTTTTGAGTTCAATTGTGTGCTCATGATTTTTCCTTATGTCCTGCTCTCTCAGCCGCCCACGATGCCGGCAAGCACCGCGACGGGGAATGAAACATTTCCTACAACAACGATTGTTGCGACTCCTGCTGCAATGGAACGTCGCCATTCATTGAAGCGTGGGCTATTCCAGCCCATCGATTGAAAAAGGCTCCACACGCCGTGGAAGAGGTGGATACCCAACATGATGTTCGCCAAAATGTAAAACAACGCAACTGGCCAACGCTCAAAACTGCGCACCACATTGTCGTAGACATTAGCTCGAATAAATTCTCCATCGGCTCCGACGGTATTAACGACACCAAAGGTGAGATCGAGTAAGTGCCAAATAACAAACAACAAAACAGTGACACCGGTGTAGCGCATTGAACGACTGGCAAAACTTGCCACTTGATAGTCGCGCTCACTTTGATACTTCACCGGGCGCGCCTTGCGATTCAACTGTGTCAATGAGTACGCAGCATGAATATGCAGCACCACCATGGCGAGAAGTCCGCCACGCAATAGCCACAACACCACACCCTTAGGAGCGATGGGATACAGCAATTCCTTCAGGAACTCTGCGTAATGGTCGAGATCGGACTGACCGAAATACATCTTCAGGTTTCCGATCATGTGGAACACCACAAACCCAATGAGACCAATTCCGGTAATTGCCATCACGTACTTTTTGCCTACAGCGGTGCTGTAGAGATCGAGCAAAAACGGACGACGCTTCTTTTTCCCTACAGCGGTGCCCGTGACGGGTCCACGCTGTGATTCGAGTACTTGTGCCATCGAAGGATGCCTTTCAAAAAAACTCACTCGGAAAGCCGAGAAGAGCTAGTGCGTTGAAAACGGTACTCCCCGCGGCCCGCACAAGTGAACTTCTTCAAAAAGGTCGTCTTAATTTACGCCTCCCTTGTTACCCATGGGTAACACATTGAGCCAGTTTTGCGTCCGTATTCGCCCGATGTCGGTGAGTTACCTACACTCTCGAGGTCGCAAACAAACCAAGGAGGCAACGTTCTTCCCCCACTCCCCTCCGTTGCTCCAAAATCGCACACCTTTACCCCCCCTTTGTTGCCGTTACCGGAAAGAGGCAAAACGCATGACTACTGTTCGCTACCTCAGCCTCGATTGGATTGAAGCAATCGGCACGCGTGCCGCGCACAACGCACAGTTACAGGCTCTCGGTTCGACCCTCAACATTGGCATTACCCAAATGGTGAGTGACGGTCCAGAAGACACGGTCTTGTATCACCTGCAAGTAAAAGATAATGCTGTCACGTTTGGTGCCGGCCCTGCCGACCCAGAACATGTGCGTCTTGAACAAGAATGGGAAACTGCAGTGGCGGTGGCCACTGGCGAAATGGCTGCAGAAGATGCATTCATCACGGGCGCAATTCGCATTGGCGGCGACGCGCAAATGCTTCTGAACAGCCAAGAAATTTTTGCTGCACTCGACCCCATCTTCGATGAAGTAGCGCACATCACCGTTTACAAATAATTGCCCGACTTCAACGCAAGATACGTCGCCTCGGCATTATTTTCTTCCACTTGTACAGCATCATCTGCGAACGGATTCACCCAGACCGCCACGATGAGCGCAAGTTCATGTAAGTCACTTGCACCAAAAACTCCATTGTCGCGAGCTCTTTGTACTCCACGCGCTACCCCGTGCTGAGCTGCACCCCAGGTGAGAGCACCGTGCTGCTCAGTTTCAATAGTTGCCTTGTTAACAAAAAGCGTCATTGGCTGCAGTGGCTGGTTTGGCGCAGCAACCGCTACAAAGCGCGTATGCCCAACACTTGGCGTTGCTAGCCCCGTTGCCCATGCAGTTCCTACGGCCCCTTCTCTATCACCCAGCACGGTGTTGATATGAGCTGCGTTCACACCCTCTCCAACAAATGATTCCCCGTATTCAGATTTCATTGGGGCAACCTTCCATAACGCGAGAGCTTCAATTCATCAGATGAGTCGGTGCCACTCTTAGTGTCGTACGCCAACAACGCAACAATACGTAACGTATGGCCCTCAATTGGAGTCACCTTGTGCAAAGAGGTGCGGCCGTTGAAGATCATCAAAGAACCGGCATGCATTGGCTCGACGCGAATTCGGTGACGCGCATTGCCCGACAAGACACTTTGTACATCGCGATAGTTTTCATCGGTTGCCGTGCGAAGTTTTTGTGCATTTTCAAACTCGCCACCGGCCTGTGAAGGCTGCAATGCAAGTGACACTACAAAGTCGGTCATGTCGAAATGCCAGCCCAATTGGTCGCCCTCACGCATGACAGCAAGGTTCAATGCACCAAACGGGTCCGCATACCGATAGAGCTTTTCTTGTCCAAGAACGCCAGCAACAAAAGTCATGAGCTCATCGGACTCATAAAGTTCGCGCACCGCGTGATGTGCGGGAATGTGGTCGTACGCAATTACTTCCACTGCAGACGACTGCCCAGTGCGACGGGGGTGCCCCTCAGGAAAAGATTCATCGGGGCTGCTCAAATATGCATTTTTATGCGACTCCGAACGGTGTGCAAGAGCCACAAGTTCTTCGGTTTCCACAACCATTCGCTGCACAACTTCGTGCAGGATGAACTCTGGCAACACCACTACCCCATCACGTTGAAATACTTCGCGTAAGTGAACAGTGGTCTGAAAATCAGAAAGCGGCCACTCGTTCGTATTCACGAGAGCCGCTACTGACATTTTGAATATTTTCGTTGGTGTTAGATCAGACCAAGTTCACGCACTGCGTCGCGCTCTTCAACAAGTTCTGCAACCGATGCATCAATTTTTCCGCGGCTGTACGCATCGATGTCAAGACCTTGAACAATCTTGTATTCACCGTTTTTGCATACACACGGGAAAGATGAAATGAGTCCTTCAGGCACACCGTATGAACCATCGGAGGGAACCGCCATTGATACCCAATCGCCCTCGGGGGTGTCAGTTGCCCATGAACGAATGTGATCGACTGCAGCATTTGCTGCTGAGGCTGCCGACGACAAACCGCGAGCCTTAATGATGGCAGCACCACGCTTAGCAACAGTAGGGATGAAAGTTTCATCGAGCCACTGCTGATCGTTCACTGCTGCAGCTGCATTTTTGCCATCAACTTCGCAATGGAAAAGATCGGGGTACTGCGTTGTGGAATGGTTGCCCCAAATGGTCATCTTCTTAATTGACGACACTGGTGTGTTGAGTTTTGTTGCCAACTGTGAAATGGCACGGTTGTGGTCGAGGCGGGTCATTGCTGTGAACTGACCAGGGTTCATTCCCTTTGCGTTGTTCATTGCGATGAGAGCGTTGGTGTTTGCTGGGTTACCCACCACAAGCACCTTGATGTTCTTTTTTGCATTCGCAGCAATTGCTTGACCTTGTGGTTTGAAGATGCCACCGTTTGCCGACAACAAGTCGGCACGCTCCATACCATCTTTGCGCGGCATTGCACCAACAAGAAGTGCCACATCGGCATCACCGAATGCAACGTCACCAGAATCGGTGCACACCACTTGCGAAAGAAGTGGGAATGCGCAATCTTCAAGTTCCATCTTGACGCCCTCAAGGGCTCCAAGTGCTGGAGTGACTTCAAGCAACTGCAAAATGATGGGAGTGTTTGGACCCAACATTGCTCCAGATGCGATACGGAATAAAAGGCTGTAGCCGATTTGGCCTGCTGCGCCGGTAACGGCGACTCGTACGGGGGTTGTCATAGACCCCTATCGTAGGTCGCACGCCCCCGCCTCCCAAGCCGGAGCGATACGACCTATTTCACGGAGGTGGTGGTTGCCCGAACAGTGGTACTTGAGGTCGAACTTGACGTGCTCGCCACCGTTGAACTCGTTGTAGTAGCGGCTTGCGTTGGTGCCGACAAGACTGCGTCTTCAAATTGGGGCCCCGGGCGCCCCAAAGCCTCCATAATGAGCGCGGTGTACTTGCGCTGACCCATTGGGCGCAAGTGCGTGAGGTCGTCATAGAGCCATTTGGGGTGGTCTGTGGCGTACTTCTTCCAGTCGATGATTTGGACATTGGGGTAACGCTCTGGGAGCGCTCGAATGAGGCGATTGTTTGACTCTTCCCAGTTTTTTCCGGGCACTGAGTTGGTGAGCACCAGCACCAGGGGAACATCGCTCAAAACGCTCACAATGCTGTCGATGGTTTCTTGCGAAGTACCGCTATTGGTGCCCAAGTGAATAACCACGGCACTGCCCAGAGCATTGATGGACTTCACATAGTTCACAATTGGCAAAGCAGCTTTAAATGGGCGGCTCTTTTGGGCATCGACCGTTACCCCATATTTCGTCATTTCAGGTGCAGCACCCAACATGACTGAGTCGCCAATTGCCAAAATATCGATTCGCTCAGCCGGCACTGTTGTTGGCGCAACTGTTGAAGTTGTTACTTCACCAGCAACAGAACTTGTAGGAATCGTCGACGGCACAGTGGTGGGCATGAGGTTGGTAATGAATGCATCAGCATCGACCAAGCTTTGACTAATTGCATCGAGTTCAACTTTTGCCGTCGACAAATTTGCAATAGCGAAAACTGGAGCAAGACTCAGGGCCACTGCGATGCCCACCATTTTGCGTCGGTGCAACTTCCGCTCCGCAGTAGGAGCACCACGCCACGTTCGCAACCAAACACCCAACTTCCCTTTTCTAATGGGGGTCTCGATGTATCGATACGACGCTTCGGTGACGAGCAACGTACATGCCATGAGGAATGCAAAGCGGCCCCAGCTCAGCGCGTTGCCGGCAATATTCCGAGAAATTTGAAAAATAGGCCAGTGGTAGAGATACAAACCGTACGAACGCACGCCCACCCATACAAAAACCTTGTTGCCTAAAACAACTCGTCCGAGCACAGCTGATGGATGCGTTACTGCAGCAATCACTGCAACCGTTGCCAGCCCCACCAGGAAGAAGCCACCGCGATACAAAAGGTCATAACCATGGCTTCCCGTTTCTGCTCCGGTGACCACATTGGTGAAACGCCACGCCATGAACGCAAGTGACAACAACCCAAGAACCCCAACGACATCTACCAAAAATGACCGTTGGGCAATGCGTGCCTGAGCGATGTACCACGGACGCCACCACACACCAAGTGCGGCGCCGAGAAACAGTCCACTTGCTCGAGTAATGGTGGAGAGATACACAAAATCAATACGCGCTACTTCGCGACCAAGAAACGAGAAGTACTGATTTGCCGTATCGGTCGGGTTGGAAATTGGCCCGGTGCGATACATCACTGCAGTCAAGACTGCAATTCCCACTGCAGAAAGAAAAAAACATAAACCAATAACTGGCAAACGGCGTCGCGACAATTTCAACAGCGCAAACATCAGAAGTGGCCAGATCAGATAAAACTGTTCTTCCACCGCGAGCGACCACAGATGGCGCAGTGGTGCAAAAGCAAAGGCACTGAAATACGAACTACCCGTATGGATTTGGAACCAGTTTGAAATATAGAAAAAACCGGCGAGCACATCACCACGTAATGTTCCTAATTCATTGCGTTTGAATAATGAAACATAAATGGTGATTCCTACAAGCAACGTCCATAGTGCCGGCAAAAGTCGACGCGCACGTCGTATCCAAAATTCGCGTAAATTGACTGTTCCAGTGCGTTGCGACTCGGCGACTAAAAGAAGTGTGATGAGATAACCGCTGATGACGAAAAATACTTCAACGCCCAAGAATCCACCCTCTAGCCAAGAGTGATTTGCGTGATAAAAAATAACTGCAACAACGGCAAGGGCGCGCAGGCCGTCGAGGCCGGGTAAATAGGGCACTACTGCTGGCGTACGCAAGCCGCCTGTGGAATCAGGTGGCAGATGAGACAACCGGAAGCCCCAAGTTTGCATAGATCTCACGCGTAGCACTCGACCGATTCAACGTATAAAAATGCAACCCTGGCGCACCAGCATCGAGCAATTGCGCGCACAACTCAGTTGCTGCTTCTACGCCAATACGTCGCACATCTTCTGGGTCATCTACTTTGGAGAGTCGTTGCGCTAAATCTTGCGGGAACGCTGCCCCCGACATTTCAGCCATGCGCTGCACTTGACTTTTGTTCGTTACTGGCATGATGCCCGGAATGATTGGCTTGTCGATTCCGAGAGCGGCAAGTTCTTCAACGAGACGCACATAATGTTCTGCTTCGAAGAAAAACTGAGTAATAGCAAAATCGGCTAGACGTAGTTTTTGAGCAAGAAATTCACGGTCTTCGGTGCGTGATGAACTGCGCGGATGCACCTCTGGGTGT
>JBIKNT010000068.1:0-7358 GCA_044358465.1 Ilumatobacteraceae bacterium | reverse complement strand
AAATCAGAATGTGAAGCAACAGAGATGGCCGCGCAGTTATTGCGCGAGCAGATCGACATCACCGAGCACCTCGTTGCAGGAACCACCCGTGGGCGATTGCATCTTGTTACCCAAGCAACTCAACGGCTCGAAGATGTTTTTATTGGGTTGGGTTTCCAAGTAGCTGAAGGACCAGAGGTAGAAAGTGATTTCTATAACTTCGAGGCATTGAATATGCCGAAGTCGCACCCAGCGCGCAGCATGTGGGACACCTTGTTCGTTGAAAGCGAAGAGCCGGGCAGTGTTGTGTTGCGTACGCATACGTCTCCCGTTCAAATTCGTGTCATGCAAAATTGGCCGCCGCCCATTTATGCAATCATGCCGGGTCGTGTATTTCGTCGAGATACTCCCGATGCAACCCATATGCCGGTGTTCCATCAAATTGAAGGCCTTGTCATCGACCGCAACATCACCTTTAAAGATCTTGCCGGCACGATCGAGGCGTTCACCAAAGCATTCTTTGGCGATGACTTCACGAGTCGACTTCGCCCGTCGTATTTTCCTTTTACTGAACCAAGCGCAGAATTCGATATTCGTCGTGCAAATGGCTCGTGGATTGAGTTGGGCGGTTGCGGCATGGTGCACCCCGATGTCTTGCGCGCAGGTGGACTCGACCCCGAAGAGTGGTCGGGGTTTGCTTTCGGGTTCGGTATCGACCGCATGGCGAAAGAACGCCACAATGTGGAAGACATTCGCGAGATGTACACCAACGATCTTCGTTTCTTAAGGCAGTTCTCGTCATGAAAATTCTTTTGTCTTGGCTCAACGAGTTCGCCGACTTCGGCACCGATACTGAGAGCCTGAGTGATGCATTGACTTCATTAGGTATGCCTGTTGAAGAAGTCATCGAGTCGGGTTCACGCTTGCAGGGCGTTGTTGTTGCCCAGGTGCTGCGCACAGAGCGACATCCCGATGCTGAAAAAGTTCACCGCGTGTATGTCACCACCGATGGGGTCAACGAATTGCATGTATGGTGTGGAGCATTCAATATGTCTGCTGGCGACAAGATCCCGTTGGCAACACTCGGTACAACAATGCCCGATGGTCGCCAAATATTGAAGCGTGGAATTCTTGGCATCGATAGCGAAGGCATGTTGTGCAGCGCTAAAGAGTTGGAACTCAACGAAGATCACGGTGGAATTTTCATCTTGCCATCACAATTGCCACTCGGCGTTGAGCTCTTCGATGCACTCGGTGCCACCACCGACACCATTTTCGATATCGATCTCACCCGTAATCGTCCCGAATGTTGGGGGCATTTAGGTGTAGCTCGTGATCTTGCTGCGCACTTGGCCATTCCATTCCAAGCAAAAAAGATCGACGTTCAAGCTGCGCCAGTGCACAAAGTAGACATCAATATTGCAAGTCAAGATGCCTGCGGCCGATTCACAGCAACAGTGGTGAAGAATATTGCAGTGCGCCCATCGCCGCAGTGGCTGCAAGATCGTTTAGCACGCAGTGGTATGCGCTCTATCAATAACGTTGTTGACGCTTCAAACTTCGTGATGCTCGAACTCAATCAGCCAACACACGCTTACGATCTCAATGCCGTAAATAGTGGTTTCCGTGTTCGTTTCGCACTACCGCAAGAAACCCTTGTCACCCTCGATGGGGCAACACGTGAGTTAGACCCAACCGACATCGTGATTGCAAATGGTGAAAACACCGCTATTGGTCTTGGTGGCGTCATGGGTGGCTTGCACTCTGAAGTCACCCCTGCAACCACGGAAATTGTGCTTGAAGCTGCATGGTTCCCAGCCGACACCGTTTTAGAGTCTGCTGCTCGGCACGGATTGCGTTCAGAAGCATCTGCGCGATTCGAAAGAGGAGTCGACCCATTTGGTGCGGAATATGCAGCATTGCGATTCATCGAGATCTTGCAAATGACGTGCCCAAATCTTGTGGTGTGTGGCTTATCTCAGGTTGTTGCCAATAACACCTGCCCGCAGCAACTCACGCAGGTCACCCTGCGGTTGTCACAAGTGTTGCGTGTGCTCGGGGTAACACTGAGTGCCACCAGAGTGCAAGAACTCATTGGGCCAATCGGATTCGTTGTTGCCGACCAAAAAGATGGCAACGCCTTGGTGGGTATTCCGTCTTGGCGACCCGACTGCACGAGTGAAGTAGACATCATTGAAGAAATTGCTCGACACTACGGTTACGACGCTTTAGGTAAGTCAGTTCCTCATTCGCCAGTGCACGGGCGGTTGTCTTCTGTGCAGCAGCGTCGGCGTTTGGTGCATGAAGTAATGGTGGAAGCCGGTTGGTGCGAAGCAATGCCTAACCCGTTTCTCGACCCTTCATCTACACGGCTCGCCGGCATCGACGACAGCGCACAACTTGCATTGGTGAACCCGCTTGTGGCTGAAGAGTCGGTACTGCGCGTTTCATTGCGGCCAGGTTTGCTGCGAGCAATTGCGTATAACCAATCGCATCGTGTCGACAACATTCATCTCTACGAAGTTGGGCACGTGTATCCGCGGGGAAGTGGCGGAGCATTGCCCGATGAAGAGGAAATGTTGTGTGTGATGTCGGTCGATTCTGACGGTAAAGAGCTTTCTGCACTTTCCACATGGAACTTATTGGTCGATGCTTTAGGCATCGGTGCTCAGATCGACCAGAAGAATCCTCCTGCTGGCTTTCACCCTGGGCGTAGTGCAACTCTGCGTCGCGGCAAGACTGTTATTGGTGCAATCGGAGAAATCTCTCCTGTTGTCTTGAAACAACACGGCATTACCGGGCGTGTGAGTTGCATGGAGTTGTCGCTTTCTACTGTGTTGCGAGAAGAGCCAAAAGCAGTAGCAGCGAAAACAGTGAGCCGGTATCCATCGAGCGACGTCGATCTCGCTTTTGTTGTCCCAAATACGGTGTCTGCTTTTGATGTTCATCGTGCAGTACGGCAAGGCGCTGGCACGCTTGCAGTGTCTGTCGATCTCTTCGATATTTATCGTGGCAAGGGTGTCAACGACGACTCCCGCAGCTTGGCCTTTCGCATTCGGCTCCAGGCTCCCGACCGAACCCTGACCGATGAGGAAGTAGCAGCTGCTCGCCAAAAGAGCATCGACGCTGTTGCCAAACTAGGGGCGCAACTGCGGGCCTAACTCGCCACAATGCTTGTATTACTATACATCACAATGTATAGTAATACATATGGCTAAGAAAACAGCAGCAATACTTGGGGCAACGGGGTTCACAGGGGTTGAGCTTTTGCGTCTCATCGCTCAACACCCTGAAATGGACGTGGTGTACGCAAGTGGAGACTCCCAAGCGGGGGAGAAGCTTTCTCACTTGTATCCCAGTTTGCGTGCTGCGTATCCAAACATGGTGGCCCAAGAGTTCTCCCAAAATGCCGTGTCTGGTGTTGATGTTGTATTCCTCGGGCTCCCACATGAATCATCGGTCGAAATCGTTCCGCAACTGCTGGGTGATGTTGGTTGCGTCGTTGACCTTTCCGCTGCATTTCGTCTGCGCGATACTGCGCAGTATCCACAGTGGTATGGCTTCACGCATGAGCATCCTGAATACGTAGCGCAAGCTGTTTATGGTTTGCCCGAGATCTACAGAAAAGAACTTGCAGGAGCCCAACTCATAGCAACTCCGGGTTGTTATGTCACGGCAGCAACTCTGGCATTGAGGCCTTTTGTGCGTGGCGGAATCTTTCATCCTGAAGGTCTCATTGTCGACGCTGCTTCTGGTGTGTCGGGTGCGGGTAAGGCGCTGAAGTCATCAAGCATGTTTACGAGCGTCGATGAAGATTTCTCGGCTTATGGTCTCGTCTCTCATCGCCACACTCCAGAGATGGAGCAAGAAATTGGTGGGCAAGTGCTGTTCACCCCGCACCTTGCCCCAATGAACAGAGGAATCTTGGCAACGTGTTATGCGCGACCCATATCGGCAAACACAACAACTCAGAGTCTCCTGCAAGTGCTTGCAGAGACATACAAAAATGAAAAGTTCATTGTGGTTGGCGAAGAAATTCCATCTACGAAATCAACACAAGGAACAAATGCTGTGCACATCACTGCCCGTTACGACGCGCGTACGGGCTATGCAATTGTTATTGCTGCACTCGACAACCTCACCAAGGGAGCATCAGGAGGAGCAGTGCAGTCGGCCAACGTGGCCCTTGGGCTCGAAGAGTCGCATGGTCTGAGTGCAGTGGGTATGTGGCCATGATGACTGCAAATGAAACGGCTGCAGTACTCATTGAAGCATTGCCCTACATTCAACGCTTCGCGGGGTCGACGGTGGTAGTGAAATATGGCGGTAACGCTCTATCGGGAACCACTCACACAGACCCACTCAAAGTTTTTGCAGAAGACATGGTTTTTCTTGCATCGGTCGGAATTCGCCCCATTGTTGTGCATGGTGGCGGGCCACAAATCAACGCCGAACTTGAACGTCAAGGAATTAAAAGCAAGTTTGTCGATGGTCGTCGTGTTACTGATGCACCAACTATGAAGGTTGTTGAAGAGGTTCTGGCGAACCAAGTGAATCCGAGCATCGTTGATGCAATTGCAAGTTGCGGTGGCAAAGCACGTGGCATGTCGGGTGCTAAAGATGGTCTCATTTCCGTTGTTCAGCGCAATGTTGAACTCGGGTTTGTTGGTGATGTTGTTGGCATTGGCTCCCAAATATTGGGCGCTGTACTTGCCGCAGGTGAAATCCCGGTCATTGCAACGGTGGGTGTCGACTCCAGCGGTCAAACCTTCAATATCAATGCCGATTCAGTAGCCGCTTTTGTGGCAGGCGAAATGAAAGCCGAGAAGCTTCTCTATCTCACCGACATTGAAGGATTGCGTCGCGATGTGTCGCGCGCCGATTCACTCATCAGCTCGCTTACCGATACAGAGCTCAATGATTTATTGAATGATGGAACAATTGCAGGTGGAATGATTCCTAAAGCAGAGAGCTGTATGGAGGCTGTTGGGCTGGGTGTTCCTGCAGTGCATATTCTCGACGGGCGCATTGCTCACGTGAGCATCATCGAACTTTTTACAGATGCAGGTATTGGAACAATGGTGACAAAAAGTGATTCAACAAAGGTGGCAAAGTAGTGACGAAGCACGCATTTCTCGAAAATAACGCTCAACCAGTACCTCGGGCTGCAGGGATGGACCATTGTCCATTTCTCCCTGTCTTTGGGCCTCCTGCGGTGATGTTTGTTCGCGGACAAGGAACAGAACTCTGGGACTCGCAAGGTAAGCGTTATCTCGATTTCCTCTGTGGTCTTGCGGTGACCTCATTGGGTCACTCTCATTCATGTGTCACCGATGCGTTGACTCAGCAATCAGCTGAACTCATTCACGTGAGTAACTTTTTTGCTAACCCAGTGGCAACTGCAGCGGCAATAGACATCAATGATCTCCTCGAAAGTGCAACAGGCAGCAGTGGGCAAGTATTTTTCTGCAACTCAGGTGCAGAAGCTAATGAAGCAGCAATCAAGCTCGCTCGTAAACACGGCGGACGTGGTCGCCACACAATGGTGTCGGCCCTCGGTAGTTTTCACGGCCGTACTCTTGGTGCCTTAGCTGCTACTGGGCAACCTGCAAAGCATGAACCATTCCAACCCATGCCTGAAGGCTTCAAGCACGTTGCCTTTGGCGACATAGATGCAATGTCACTTGCTGTCGATTCATCGGTAGCGGCTGTATTGCTGGAGCCAATTCAGGGTGAAGGTGGAGTCATTCCGGCACCTGCTGGTTATTTAAAGGCTGTGGAGTCGCTGTGCAAAGAACGCGGTGTGCTGCTCATCATCGATGAAGTGCAAACAGGTATGGGCCGTACCGGAAAATGGTTTGGCTTTGAACATTCTGGTATCTCGCCCGACGCTGTGCTCATGGCGAAAGCGCTTGGCAATGGTGTGCCAGTTGGAGCCATTTGGGTGAAAGAAGATGTTGCCAAAGTGCTTCAGCCTGGAGACCATGGCAGTACCTATAGCGGCACAGCGTTAGTGACATCGGTGGTGCGAGCCGTCATTGCCGAAATGAAGCGCATTAATGCTCCACAACTCTCAACCTCCGTTGGTGCACAACTCACCAAGAAGCTTTGCGATGTTCCTGGTGTGGTTGGCGTTCGTGGTGCTGGATTATTGCTTGGTATTGAGTTGGCTCAAGGGCTCGATGCGACGAAGGTGTACCAAGCATGTCTGGCGCAGGGTTTGGTAACAAATGCGGTGAATGCTTCAACAATTCGTATGGCTCCACCGTTGAATGTCAGTGCTGAACACATTGAAGAGGCCGTTGCCATATTCGCCAAGGTGATGGATCAGATGAAGAAGGAAGTAGAGGCTGCGCAATGAGCATTCGTCACATACTCGACACGTCAGACCTTTCTGTGCAAGAACTGCACGATGTTCTTGCACTCGCACAGGTGCCAGTGGCACAGTTGGGCGCGCCTTTAAATGGCCATTGCGCTGCTCTTATATTTGAAAAGCCGTCCAACAGAACACGGCACTCAATGGAAGTAGCTGTGGTGCAACTCGGTGGTCACCCTGTTTATAACCGTGGCGAAGAAGTCGGAATTGATGTTCGTGAAACTGCAGAAGATATCGCCCAAGTGATGGCGGGGTACCACGCGTTTTTGGGTGCGCGGGTATTCAAGCACGATGTGGTGCAGAGGATGGCGTCTGTTTCGTCGGTTCCTGTTGTCAACATGTTGAGTGATGTTGCGCATCCACTGCAAGCACTTGCCGACGTCTTAACAATGCAGCAGCAACATGGCGATTTGCAGGGAAAGAGAATTGCTTGGGTTGGTGACTTCAACAATGTTGCCAACTCACTTGCTCAGGCTTGCGTCATGCTTGGCGCAGAGTTTGTTGTCTCCACACCGACTCAATATCGTCCTACCGAAAGTGAACTCGCAACCATTAATGCTTTAGGCAAGGGAAGTGCGGAGTACGTAGCAGCACCCTCAGAAGCAGTAAATGGGGCAATAGCCGTACACACCGATGTCTGGATCTCAATGGGTGAAGAATCCGTGGCGGCAGAAAAGGCCGCCGCGTTTTCCGGCTTCATGGTGACCCAGGATCTGATGACCAAGGCGCAGCAAGGCGCCTGTTTCTACCATTGCCTACCGGCGCATCGTGGTTCCGAAGTGGAAGCTGCTGTCATTGACGGACCCAATAGTCGGGTCATTGAACAGGCCCATAACCGACTACATAGTGCGCGCGGTCTTTTGGCATGGATTTTTCAACAACAAGGTGCAGTAGTGAAAGAAAGCGCGCAGTCATGAGTACAAAAGCACAACGGCAACAAGCACTCGTGCGCATCATCGAGACCAAAGAAGTGTCAAGTCAAAATGAACTACGCACCATGCTT
>JBIKNT010000056.1:0-7954 GCA_044358465.1 Ilumatobacteraceae bacterium | reverse complement strand
GCATTAGCGGAAGAAGTGCTCACACCAGGCGAAGGTCAAATTAAAGCGCTGCTCACTATTGCAGGCAACCCAGTTTTGTCTACTCCGCACAGCAATCAACTCGATGAAGCATTAGCGCATTTAGATTTCATGGTGAGTGTTGATATTTATCTCAATGAAACAACACGACATGCAAATGTTATTTTGCCGCCGCCATCACATTTGCAACGCGACCACTACGACTTACTCTTGTTGCAATTTGCAGTGCGCAACGTAGCCAACTACAGCGAAGCAATTCTGCCGTTAGAAGAGGGCCAACCCGATGAGTGGGAAATCCTTGCCAAAATTGCTGCCATTGTGCAAGGTAAAGGAATTGATGCAGATGTATCTGTGTCTGACGATGCTGCAATTCGCTCAATGGTGAACAGTGCAGTGAAAGATTCCAACTCAAACATTTGTGGTCGCGATGCCGATGAAATCGTTGAAGAACTGTCGCTCAATGGGCAACGTGGTCCTGCTCGCATGATCGATTTCATGTTGCGTACTGGCCCATATGGTGATGCATTTGGTGCAGCACCAGGTGGAGCAACATTGCAGTTGTTGAAAGAGCATCCACATGGAATTGATTACGGCGCATTGCAACCACGCATTCCAGAAATACTGCGCACGCCAAGTGGCAAAGTAGAACTCGCACCTGAAGTGCTCATCAACGATCTCGATCGTTTGTTTGACGTTGTGGGTAGTGGAGTAGTCGACAATATTTCTGGTCGCAACTTGTTGCTCATTGGTCGGCGTCATTTGCGTTCAAACAATTCATGGATGCACAACATCAACGTGTTGGTAAAAGGTAAGTCGCGTTGCACGCTCATCATGCATCCCGCCGATGCACAAGCTCGCAGTATGAGCGAAGGCGACATTGTTCGTGTGCAAAGTCGTGTGGGTGAAGTGAGTGTTGCTGTCGAGATCTCCGACACCATCCGCCCAGGTGTGGTGTCGTTGCCTCACGGATGGGGTCACGATGCCGAGGGCACCCAGCTCCAGATCGCTGCTCAGGTGGCCGGGGTGAACTCCAATATCCTCACCGATCATGAAGCCCTCGACCCGCTGTCGGGAACCTCAGTGTTGAACGGCATTCCCGTCGCTGTCCACAGGTAAGCCCCCGTTCCTCACAGGTCATCCACAGCGTCATCCCCTGATAAATAGGGAAATTCACAGGGTTATCCACTTCCTCTACACAGGGGTCTTGCCGTAGCGTCAAGAGCAGCTCATCAGGAAAAGATGCGGGCTGGGCGGTTCGATTTCCGGTGCCCCAGGGCAATATCGGAATATTTTTTCCTGATGAGCGACAATCGTTGACAAAGGGTAAAGAACAATGCTGTAATTACACCACCAGTTGTGCAAGACGTGGCTGTGAGAGTGTTTCACCACTACATATTGTGGTGACCACAGTCACAATGTCGTCGTGCACCGCCAGTTTCTGATAAACCGTTATACCCGCAACACGCCCAGTCCGAAATACAGCAGATCCGCTGAAATCACTTGTTACAGAAAGAACGAATATGTCTATTGCTCCAGATCGCCTCTCCATTGGCATCCGCCGTCACTTCACCTCCGCAGGCCAGCACCCATACGACTCTGTGTCGTGGGATCGCCGCGATGCACGCATTTCTAACTGGAAAGACGGCTCAGTTGCTTTCGAGCAAAAAGACGTTGAAATTCCATCTAACTGGTCATTGAACGCCACCAACATCGTTGCCCAGAAATACTTCCGCGGCACCCCAGGCACACCAGAGCGTGAATCATCACTGCGTCAGGTCATCGACCGCGTGGCCGACACCATCACCACATGGGGCATTGAGGGTGGCTATTTCGTCGACACAGAAGAAGCAGAAGCATTCCGCGATGAATTGAAGTTCATCTTGGTAACACAGCGTGCGGCATTCAACAGCCCAGTGTGGTTCAACATTGGTGTGAAGGGTGTTCCACAACAGGCAAGTGCTTGCTTCATTCTCGCCGTGGAAGACACCATGGCCGGCATTCTCAACTGGTACCGCGAAGAAGGAACCATCTTCAAGGGTGGTTCTGGTTCGGGTATCAACCTCAGCAACATTCGTAGTAGCTACGAGCACTTGCAAGGTGGAGGCACAGCTTCTGGTCCAGTGTCGTTCATGCGCGGTGCCGATGCGAGTGCAGGAACCATCAAGTCGGGTGGCAAAACACGTCGTGCCGCAAAGATGGTCATCTTGAACGTCGATCACCCAGACCTCGAAGAATTCATCTGGTGCAAAGCGAAAGAAGAAAACAAAGCACGCGTCTTGCGCGATGCAGGTTTCGATATGGATCTCGATGGTGCTGATGCATTCTCGATCCAGTACCAAAACGCAAACAACTCAGTACGTATTACCGATGAGTTCATGCACGCTGTGAAAGAAGATCGCGATTGGGATCTTCGTGCAGTAGTCGATGGCCGTCCAGTGCGCACCGTGCGTGCGCGCGACCTGTGGCGTCAAATCGCTACCGCTTCATGGGAATGCGCCGACCCAGGCTTGCAGTTCGATACCACCATCAACAAGTGGCACACCTCTGCTGCATCAGGTCGCATCAATGGTTCAAACCCTTGCAGCGAGTACATGCACGTCGATAACTCTGCATGCAACTTGTCGTCAATCAACCTCTTGCAGTACCTCGACAGCAACGATGTGTTCGATGTTGACGCTTACAAGCACACCATCGAAATCATGTTCACTGCACAGGAGATTCTTGTCGGTCGTGCCGACTATCCAACCGAAGCAATCGGTGTGAACAGCCTCAAGTTCCGTCAGTTGGGTCTTGGTTACGCAAACCTCGGCGCACTGCTCATGGCTCTTGGTTTGGCATACGACTCACTCGAAGGTCGCGCTTGGGCAGCATCGCTCACCAGCTTGATGACTGGTCATGCATATGCCACCAGCGCACGCACAGCTAGCCGCATGGGGCCACACGCTGGTTTTGCAGAGAACGAAACGCACATGCTGAAGGTGTTGCGCATGCATCGCGACGCTGACCGCGAAATCGACAACGTCAACATCGTGCAGCCTGACCTCGTACTTGCTGCTTCACAGTCGTGGGACTCCGCAGTACGCGACGGCGAAGAGTACGGAGTGCGTAACGCTCAGGCAACAGTTTTGGCACCAACCGGAACCATTGGTTTGATGATGGACTGCGACACCACCGGAATTGAGCCAGACCTCGGTCTTGTGAAGTTCAAGAAGTTGGTGGGTGGCGGAAACATGGTCATCGTGAACCAAACCGTTCCTCGTGCTTTGAAGAACCTTGGCTACGAACAACCAGTCATCGATCGCATCGTTGCCTACATCGACACCAACAAGACCATTGTTGGTTCACCCGATATCAAAGCAGAACACCTTTCAGTGTTCGCTTGCTCAATGGGCGACAACACCATTCATTACGAAGGCCACGTGCGCATGATGGGTGCGGTACAGCCGTTCTTGTCGGGCGCTATTTCAAAAACTGTCAACATGCCTGCAGAAGCAACAGTGGAAGAAATTGAAGAGTTGCACATGTTGTCATGGGAGCTCGGCTTGAAGGCTGTTGCGGTGTACCGCGACAACTGCAAAGTTGGTCAGCCTTTGTCAACTGCCAAGAAAGACGATGACTCCAAAGACTCTGGCGCCGGTGCTGCAACTGCAGTAGTGGAAAAGGTCATCGAGCGCATCGTCGCCCAGCCAGTACGTCAGAAGTTGCCACGCTCACGTCGTGGTCGTACTTTTGAATTCCGCGTTGCCGATTGCAAAGGTTTCGCCACCATTGGCGAATACGAAGATGGTCGCCCTGGTGAAGTGTTCCTCACCGTGTCGAAGCAGGGAAGCACCTTGTCGGGCATCATGGACGCCTTTGCCAAGAGCATCAGCTACGGCTTGCAGTACGGAGTTCCACTTCGTGCATTCGTTGAAGCATTCACCAACATGCGCTTCGAACCAGCAGGCATGACCGACGATCCAGACATTCGCATTGCATCGTCCATCATGGACTACTTGTTCCGTCGCTTGGGCTTGGAATATCTCACCTACGACGAGCGCGTAGAACTCGGCATCTTCAGCCGCGACGAGCGTTTGCAGCCAACATTGCCAGGCGTCGACGAGACCATGGTTGAAACCAACAGTGGCAATGAAATGGTTCAAGATCCAAAGACCATTCCTTCTGCCGGCGAACTTGCCGATCAGATGAATGCAGGTCTTGCACCGCTTGCACCAAGCACCGACCACTCACCAGCACAAGGCATCCCACGCGTCATTACGCACAGCGATGCACCAATGTGCATGCAGTGTGGTGTGCAGATGCAGCGTGCCGGCTCATGTCATGCATGCCCATCATGTGGAAGCACCTCTGGCTGCAGCTGACACCTGAAGTGTTCTCGGCGCCGTATGTCCCGCAAATCGTGACGTTTCGCGCCGAGAAATAACGAAGTAAAAAATAAAAGAAGGTAAGTGGCCCCGGGAATATTCTCGGGGCCACTTTTTAACTGTGTTTGTGGCGTGCCTGTCGGGCGCTGTTTTGGCGGGCGTAAAAATGACTGGGGCAACACTGCCAGAAGGCTGGACTCTTAAGTGTCTCCGAGATGTCAGTGAGTTAGCGAAGGGTCGCCGTGACGAAAGGATAAAGAAGGGGAGTCCAACAGCGCTGACCCAAACACATGAAAATATTTCACTGAAATACTTTCAATAATCCACGGAGTGTATTACCTTTTCCTTTTTAAGTGAAGGAGAAGCCATGAATACACGTCGTCAAAACCGAGCCCGGTGGATAGCGGTGATCGCCGCTATAGCACTCGGTACTTCTGTCTTAAGCCTCTCTCCCGCCCATGCGGCAAAGGTTTCTACGGTCACCGTCAAAGCCTCACTACCAAATGGCTTGCGGTTACTTGCAACCGCAAAGTCTGGCAAATCATTCATCGCAACCGCCAGTGGCGGCAAGGTGACTATTGCCAAAATCCCTGTTGCCGACACCAATGCAATGACCTTTTCTATTTTGAATTCCACTGGTTCCTACGTTGGCCCGGTGATGTTGAAATACTCCGGAGCAAAAAATAAAAGCGTGAAGTCTTTGGCCGCCGCCACCCGAGGATTCCTTGCAATGAAGAGAGCAACGTCTTCTACGGTCGACTTGAAAAAGATCACAGTCAAATCAAATTTCGCGCACCTCGCAGTTGCTAAGTCCCCCATTGCCGTCCTGTCGTCCTCGGTTGCCGTGAAAGCCGGTCTTCCTCCTGCACGAACAAATCTTGGCAAGTCAGGCACGTCAACTAAGTCTGGATTGCGCAAGTTTGCCGACCCAACCGTGAACGACGCAGGTGCCGACGCTGATGGCGATGGTCTTGTCGCATTTGCCGACGTCGACGACGACAACGACGGAAAAATTGACCTTGTCGACTCAACGTTTTACAGCACACCTGTTGACGATGGCGATGCGCTGAACAGTGATGCATCCATCTATACGGGTCTCATCTGTGGTGGTCAATGCGTGAACCTGAACGCCTTTGGCGTCACAAAACCAGAAGATAGTGCTGATGCCACGAAGGCCTTAAAGACGATGATCAACACTTTCCAAGGCGTATTTTTTGTATATTCAAACACGGCTGTGACTACCAACTTCCCCACACGTACGTCGCGCACCTTCGGTTACTTCAACATTGACTGCACCGGCATTTCCTGGTGTTCGGGCGACACAAGCAAGGCGGTCACGATTAGCCCCGACTTTGACGCCGCTGGAACACAACCAAAATCAAATGCGCTTCCACTCACAACTGGAGAAACCGACTACAAAACATTTTGTGGCACAAATGTGATTGCAAAAAATCCCACGAAGTCAGAGG
The DNA here is from genome assembly GCA_044358465.1 of Ilumatobacteraceae bacterium. Classification (GTDB taxonomy): domain Bacteria; phylum Actinomycetota; class Acidimicrobiia; order Acidimicrobiales; family Ilumatobacteraceae; genus F1-20-MAGs119. Next base: position 2,103 of record JBIKNT010000056.1, on the reverse strand, counting down.
AATCTCCAGCAAATTGGCCTAAAAACGATGCCGGAACAGAAAGCGCATATGACAAATTCATGGATGAGTGGGTATTCAAGACCTGCGACCCTGACGGAGACGGCTTTCCAAACATTATTCCATCGAAAGGCGTTCTTGCAGGCGAAAGCTCATGGGTGAATGAAATTAAGCCACGTATGTCAGGCGCTGACGGTATGAAAGTGGGCGACACCATTCGCTTCGCGCTTACCGACTCAAACAAGAACGTTGTTGCTTCAGCAACACAGGTTATTTCTGGTGTGATCCAAACCGCTCCTTCAGTGCGTACGTGGGCGGGAACATCCATTCATAATGCCAATGGCAGCTACGTCGTCCCCGCAAATATGCAAGAGCCAACCGGCAGTGTGACCCTAAGTTTTTGGCGCCCTCAACGTGCCCCTATTGGCACGGAAGAATCGTGGCAAGACGTCGGCGGTTTAACCTATGCAATGAGTGGCCCTGGTGGACCGTGTCCTATTGCGAGTGCGAAGCGCAGTGACGGAACCAGCATCACAGTCGAAACGAAATCGGTGGGCGGCAAGTCGGCTAGCGCGATTGTTGACACCGCCAGTGATGCAACTCCCAATGCTGCCAACTACATCGAGATCACGGTAGACACGTCAAAATGTTCCGGCAATATTGGACAATGGTCAATCAGCGCATCAGACCGTGCATCAAACTCAACGCACTTCAAGTGGCAAAAAATGGGTAATCAGCCGGCTCCGCAGAATCCGAACCCGAATCCACCACAAAACCCAAATCCGAACCCACCGCCAAGTTAAAACATAGTCAGGTGCGGGGCGACTGGCGTCCGTGGTTCGTGGCATGATGCTTTTGTGAGCAATAAAAGAGTAGGCATGAAGACATTTCTATTAGTTGTTGCATTAGTCGTGATTGCCTCGTGCAGTAATAATGGCTCACGCAGGGAAGCGACAGGCACTCATGGGGCAGCAGCACCTCAGTCGCAATTAGAAAATATTGAACCGAGCGATGCAGCTATGACGAGCGCAAACTTGAAAGGTGTGGCCGTCGCGAGAGAAGCAGCTCTCGCTGGCGCAGAAGTAGGTTGCGCAGCCCTGGCACAAATGGTGGCACTTACGCAAGAAGCGGCTCAGGCAGGCGGCAAGATGCAAGATGCCTCATGGCTTGCAGGTTGGAAGACAGTACGCGAACTGTGAGGTGATGTCGGCCCTCTGAAGAGCCTGCCTGCTGAGTGGTCGGAGTACGGTGAAACGATGGAAGCGAAAATTCTGACGTGGAACTTGTGGTGGCAATTTGGACCATGGCGTGAACGTCAGCCTGCAATTTTGTCGGTTCTTCGTGAACAAGATGCCGACATTGTTTTCCTTCAAGAAGCATGGTGGCAAGAAGGTGAACCGAGCCAGGCTGAATGGCTTGCTAGCGAGCTGGGTATGTTTGTCGCTCCAACAGATGGTCTTCGTGTAGATGGTGGCGTCAGCTTAGGAAATGCAATGTTGTCGCGGTGGCCAATTGTGTCATCACGAATTCATCGTTTGCCAGACTCATCAGGAGCACCTGGTTATCGGCACGCTATTGCCGCCATGGTCGAGACACCACAAGGTCGAATGTGGACGGTGTGTACGCACCTAGACCATCGATTCGATGCTTCACGGACGCGGATGGCCCAGTGCAAGGCGCTATGTGAAATTGTCGATCAGCTTCGGGTTGATCCGAAAAATGAAATGCCAGTACTGATGGCCGGTGACTTCAATTCAGTTCCAGACTCAGACGAAATTCGTATGTTGACGGGTCGTCGTGAACCAGCCGTTGATGGTTTGGTCTTTACGGATTTATGGGAAGTAGCTGGTGAGGGTGACGGATACACGTGGCGTCGCGGTAACCCGTATCTTGTTGACGCAAAGTGGCCAAACAGGCGACTGGATTACTTGTTCGTTTCGTGGCCACGTCGGAAAACTATTGGGAACCCTTCGAGCATTTGGCTGGCGGGCATAGATCCAGTTGACGGTGTGCAGGCAAGTGACCACGCTGCCGTGGTTGCCAACATTCATTTAGGCCAAGACCCGCATTAAACAATTGCGTTAGCTGCTTCGTTGAGCCCGTACT
>JBIKNT010000054.1:0-8069 GCA_044358465.1 Ilumatobacteraceae bacterium | reverse complement strand
ACTTTGAGGAATCAGTGTATTCACCGAGGTCAACGCCCGAGCACGGGGCGAAACAGTGCCACAAAGCGAGAGAGCTGCCTCTTTGTGCGGCATGGTGACTGAAGCACCAAGGAAGTTTTGCGACTGCAGACTGCGGACTACATTTTCCAGATTCTTAGGCGACACGTCACAAGAGAAATATTTCGCATTCACACCAAGGTCTTCAAAACAATCGTTATGAATTGCCGGAGACAAGCTGTGGGCAACTGGTTGTCCGAGCACACACGCAACACGCGCTGAGTGATGCAAACTCAGTGCACTTTCTCCTCGGCTCACATCACACCTGCCTGTTTTGCCTTGACAATATTTGCCTCGTGCTGGGCGAATGTTGCAGCAAAAACGTGACCGCCTTCTTTGTCGGCAATGACGTAGTACAGATATTCACACTTTTCATTTGCCTTTAGCCCAACACAGATGGGGTCGCCAGCCGATGGATTGGGAGAAGGGTTCAAAGCAGCACGTATTGAAGCGCGACCTGGCTGCGCAATGGGCGTTGGCGGTAAACCTTTGTACAGGTATGTGTTGTACGGGAAATCAATTTTCTGCAAATCACTGATTGAGAGTGCTGGATCTTGTTTGTATCGCAAAGTTGCATCTATTTGGAGCAGCATCTTACGCTTTAATCGGTTGTAGATCACCCGAGCAATTTTGGGGCGATCGGCGTCGACCTTTGCTTCACGTTCAATCATTGAGGCCACGATGAGCACTTCATACGGGCTGTATCCGAGTCGTTCCTCAGATTTTGCGATGCCTTCTTGTCGTCCCACTCGCTCCATCAGACCAGCCATTCTCTGCAACACGCGAGTTGCGGTATCGTCGCCAGAAATTTGATAGGTGTCGGGGAACAATAAACCTTCGAGGTTCGTAGACCCGCTTGGCGCAAATGATGAAGTGACGGAACCACTCACTGATTGTTGTAAGAAATTGGCGGCATCGAGCCGCGGCACTTTCTCGGCGAGACGAGATGCCATCTGATCGAGCGTGAAACCCTCGGGAAATGTGACATTGGTGAAGGTCTGCGCGGGAGGTGTATTCAGTACCGACATGATGTTGCCCATGTGATCGTGGGGCTTCAAGAGGAAATAGCCGGGGTAAAACGTGATGCCACCCTTGCGACCCACATACCAGCGAAACACTCGCGCACTAGTAATGATCTTTTCCTTTTCAAGTCTGCTGCTGACATTGTTCAACGTGTCATTGGCCGTCACTGTAAAGTTCACCGCGCTCGCAGGGTCACCAACCGGGTTCACTTGGCGCAGATACCACAGCGAACCACCCCCTGCAATGAGTACCAAAGCAAGAAAAACACTCACAACAACGAGCACGAGCGGCCGTGAGGGGCCACGTGTTATGCCTTGCTCCTCAAGACTGTGGGCAGGGACTTCATCGACAACGTCCCACGGGTCTTCGTTCCAGTCGTTGGTCATTTACGGGTTCGCCTGACGATCGAGCCATGATTGCAACATCACAGCTGCCGCGACTTTGTCGACCACACGGCGGCGTGCTTGAGCATTCATCTTTGCTTCAATCATCGCCCGATCTGCACTGACAGTGGTGAGGCGCTCGTCGTAGGTACTTACTGGCACATTCACTACGGTAGCCAATTGCTTTGTCTCGGCGAGGGCAGCACTTGCGGCTTTCCCAATAGAACCGTTCATCGACAACGGCAACCCCACAACAACTGCTTCACATTCTTCTTCTTCCACCAAAAGACGAATGTTGTCGTGATCTTTTTTCGTACTACCTGAGCGCTGCAAAACCACAAGAGGTGAGGCAATGGTTCCGCTGCGATCGCTCACCGCTATGCCTATTCGTTTTGAACCTAAGTCGATACCAAGTACGCGCAAAGGCCTTGTCACAATGAGGCACCAAGTGCTTCTTGGACACAAGCCCCTGCCAAGGAAATTGCTTCAGGCAGACCTGCAGCATTTTTCCCGCCTGCTGTTGCAATGTCTCCCTTACCTCCACCGCCACCACCTACTGCTTTTGCAGCAGTTGCAATAAGGCTGCCGGCAGAAGCTGAGATGCTCGGAGTTGTTGCAGCAACAATGGCAACACCACCGGTATCGGTGACACCAGCAAGCACCACGGCTCGTATTCCACTGACATTACGAATAGCTAAAGCTAATTCCCGCAGATCACCAGGGGTGAGCCCATCGATCTGTTGAACTACTCCCCCGTTGACCGCAGTTGCGGCAACTTCGCCTGCTTGGGTTGCTGCGAGACGCGAACGCAACATGCGGTTTTCATCTTGCAATGCTCGTATATCGTCGAGCTTGCGTTCGATATAAGCATTCACAGTGTCGGGCGTGGCGCCCAACAACTCTGCAGCATGTGACAAGGTGACATTTTGTTGCTGGATAAACGTAAGCGAATGCGTTCCCGCAACTGCTTCTATACGACGCAAGTTTGAGCCAATAGAACTCTCAGACAGAATTTTGATTGCACCAATATCGCCAGTTGCACCAACATGCGTGCCACCACAGAGCTCTACTGAATCGCCCGCGTCGAGAACACGCACGAGATCGCCGTACTTATCGCCAAAGAAGGCAATAGCTCCAGCTTTTGTAGCTTCGTCTTTTGAGGTTTCGTACACCGCCACGCCACAGTTTTTCAGCACTTGTAAGTTGGCGAGGCGTTCAATTTCTCGCAGCTCTTCTGGCGAAACGGCCGCATAGTGACTGAAGTCGAAACGCAACCGCTCTGGCTCTACTAGCGAACCAGCCTGTTTGACGTGTTCTCCGAGCACTTCACGCAATGCCCAGTGCAACATGTGGGTTGCCGTATGGTGACGTCGAATTTCTGTGCGCCTCGCGTCGTTGATAGTGGCTACGACTTGAGCATTTAACTTGGGGATACCACGCACGACGCGACAGAGGTGCATGCGCAAGTTCGGCAATGCAAAGGTGGTGTCGAGAACTTCTAACTCACACTCGGCATTGGAGATGGTTCCGGTATCTCCTACCTGCCCGCCACTTTCCGCATAGAAGGGAGTGACATCGAGGAAGACTTCAAAGCAGCCGTCATGAACGACAGATTCATTGAGACCAACAATCTTCGAGGCGGACTCGACAGATTCATAACCAACGAATGCGGTGACACCATGGGCTTCCATAATGCCGCGGTAGGTGGCAATTTGGGAATCGTCAACTTTGCCACCCTTGCGTGCCTGCTTCGCACGATCACGCTGTTGGTCCATCTCTACACGGAAACCGTCGAGATCTACTTCTACTTCTCTTTCACTAGCAATTTCTTGAGTGAGTTCGAGTGGAAAGCCATAGGTGTCGTGCAATAAAAATGCAGTAGAGCCAGCCAGGTTCTTACCACTCTTATCGAGAGCTTCATCGAGAATGTGAGTACCCGTTTTCAAAGTTTGACGGAACTTCTCTTCTTCACGCGTCAGTACGTCGACAATGAAGTCTCGGTTCTTTTGAACATCGGGGTATGCCGAACCCATGACATCGATTGCAGTGTTCACCAAACTTGGCATCACCAACTTCTCGGTTCCCAAAATGTAAGCGTGTCGTACCGCGCGGCGAATGATGCGACGCAGCACATATCCACGGTTCTCATTTGACGGGAATACGCCATCGTTCACTAGCATCGTGGAGGAACGGGCATGTTCGGCCAGTACGCGCAGGCTGAAACTCGACTTATCGTCGTAGTCGCCAGAGAGATACTTTTTGCCAGTTAACGACTGTGCTTGTTCCACCAATGGCATCAACAAGTCGGTTTCCCATACTGAGTCTGTTTTTTGCATGAGAGCAACAATGCGCTCTAGGCCAGCGCCAGTATCGATTGACGGCTTGGGCAGTGGCGTGCGCGAACCATCGGGCGCTTGGTTGTACTGCATGAAGACGAGGTTCCAAAACTCAAGGAAACGGTCGCCATGTGGGTCATTGAGTGGTCCGCCATCTGGACCAAATGCTGGCCCGCGGTCGATGTGGATTTCTGAACATGGCCCACAGGGGCCGGTATCGCCCATTTGCCAAAAGTTGTCTTGATCTCCGAGCCGCTGAATGCGCGACATCGGAACACCCACCTGCTCGTGCCACATCGCTTCTGCTTCGTCGTCACTTTCATGAACGGTGATCCAGAGTTGGTCGCCATCGAATCCGAAAACCTCTGTGACGAGTTCCCATGACCAGGGAATAGCACTCTCTTTGAAATAGTCACCGAAACTAAAGTTGCCGAGCATTTCAAAAAACACAAGGTGGCGCTTCGTGCGCCCCACATCGTCGAGATCGTTGTGCTTGCCACCGGCACGAGCACACTTCTGCACACTCACTGCTCGCTTATACGGTGGCGTTTCGTCGCCTACGAAATATGGCTTGAAAGGCACCATTCCGGCAACCGTAAAAAGCACCGTGGGGTCGTGGGGAATGAGACTGGCCGACTCGACCTGAGCATGGCCCTTATCGATGAAAAAATCACGAAAAGCGTTACGCACCTCGTTGGCTGAATGCGGACGACGCGATGAACTGAACGAATTCGAGGGAGTACTCATTACCGCAAATCTTAGCCGTTACGGCTTCGGTTGGAGTTCTGATTCACGTTCACGCATTGCACTTTGTCCTTCATGGACTGCATCGGTGAACCGCGAACGAACATTGCGAGACACTTCTCCCGCACGCACCTTGGCCCGCTGAGCAACTCGTGTTGGTGCAAGATCTTGGGCCGCAGTGACTACTCGCCTTTTTGCATAGCCGCCTCCGATGAGGGCCACTATGAAACCAGCAAAGAACCACACCAAACGACGCATGCCTGCACCCTATCTGCCAGATTTTCTTCGCTGCCGTGTTTTGCGCCGCGAAGCCTGAGTGGGCGCTGATGTAGAGAATTTACGCAATCCACGCGACACTCCTCGCGCAACAGCGACAGTTTTGATGAGTGGCGAGGTAATGACCGTTCGAGCCACGCGAGAGGTATCGGCCAAGGCCGAACTCACCATTTCAGCCGAACCCAACACCCTGTCGAAACGCTCGAGGTCTTCGCGGGCATCATCCACAACTTCTCGCGTTTCATCGGTGGCATCTCGTAGATCTGCCATGAGTGGCAATACACGTGACTCAAACAGATCGAGATCTGAGCGCAACTCTCGCAGTGCAGACAACACCTGCAGCAACACAATGCTTAAGGCTGCGAATGCGAAAAAGCACATCACCAAGCCCACAATGACTGCTACATCACGACCCGTCATAAGCCCTCATCGTAGTAGCGATGACCATCTAAAGCTTCGGGCAAATAGTCATTCGCTTGCGCCGCTGGGTTCTGTGATGTCGCTATGTGAGGCGAGACATAGCCGGATCCATGGCCAAGGCTTTCGGCACCTTGATAATGGCCGTCACGGAGGAACAGTGGAACCTCACCGATTCCACCACTACGTACCTCGCTCATTGCGTTCCATATTGCATTTGACGTGGAGTTGCTTTTAGGAGCTGACGCTAAATGAATAGTTGCTTGAGCAAGATTCAGTTGTGCCTCGGGCATACCCACATGCTCCACTGCTTGTGCACATGCCGTGGCAACCAACAACGAGGTGGGGTCGGCCATTCCGATATCTTCGCTTGCCAAAATGACAAGTCGACGCGCAATAAACCTAGGGTCTTCGCCTGCTACCAGCATCCGCGCCAGCCAATGAATTGCGGCATCAACTGCAGACCCACGAATGCTCTTGATGAACGCAGATATGACGTCGTAATGATCGTCGCGACCGTATCGCAGCGCACTTGTACTCAAAGCAGCCTCAACGTTGGCCAGAGAAACAACTACTTGTTTGCCAGGTGTGTTGCTCACATCACTACGCGCCAATGCACAGGCCACCTCTAACGACGTGAGAATTTGTCGACCGTCTCCTTGAGCCATGTCTAAGAGGTGCGTCTTCGCTACTTCGTCTAGATGGGCATTTTCAGCAGCACAGCCGCGCTCAATCAAAATAGACAAATGAGTTGCCGACAACGGTTCGAGGTGAAACAACGTTGAACGACTACGCAATGGTGCATTGACTTCGAAAAAAGGGTTCTCGGTTGTGGCACCAACAAGAACCAGCAAACCGCTCTCTACCGCCGGGAGTAGCGCATCTTGCTGCGAGGTGCTAAATCGGTGAATCTCATCGATAAACACCATGGTGCGACGCTGTTTTTCGCCAAGCAAATGTTGCGCCTGAGCAATGGTCTCACGAATGTCTTTCACGCCCGATGACACTGCAGACAGACGCACGAAGTGCGCACTTGATTGAGTGGCCATCACTTCGGCAAGTGATGTTTTCCCAATACCAGGAGGCCCCCACAAAATCACCGACGACAATTGGTCGCTTTCAATGAGCACCCGTAAGGGCTTTCCTAAGCCAACAAGGTGTTCTTGCCCTACAACTTCGTCAAGGCAACGTGGGCGCAAACGCGCAGCAAGAGGAGCCTGTCGCTGCAATTGCTCTGCAGCTGATGCCGAGAACAGGTTCTCACTCGTACAAGACCTACTTCACTGCCGGAGGTAATGTACGAATACCTAGTTCATTGAGTTGTGCAGCATCAACCACGGTAGGTGCATTGGTCATTGGATCACTGCCCGATTGGGTCTTCGGGAAGGCAATGACTTCACGGATGTTGTCTTCGCCCGCAAGAATTGCAGTTAATCGGTCGATACCAAATGCGAATCCGCCATGTGGTGGAGCTCCATATTTGAACGGCTGCAAGAAGAACCCAAAACGCCGATCGGCTTCTTCATCGCTAATACCCAACTTGTTGAATACTTGCCTTTGTAATTCAGGCTCATGGATACGAATGGAACCTGAACCAAGCTCCCAGCCATTCAACACGAGGTCGTACGCCTGAGCACGCACACGAAGTGGCTCTGTGTCGAGATACTGCAAGTCGTCGGGATGTGGATGGCAAAACGGATGATGCCCTGGTTTTGGACGACCGGTGACTGCGTCGATTCCGACGAATAGCGGGAAATCAATGACCCACACATAGCGGTATGGGCCTTCATGAACGGGTGGGCGACCAATGTCGTTACGCAATTGTCCAAGAACTTCACAGGTGGTGTCCCATTCGTCAGCAACGATCAAGATGAGGTCGCCTGGCACCGCACCAAAACGGTCACAGAGCGCAGCGCTCTCGGTAGCAGAAATGAACTTTGCTACAGGAGATTCAAATGTTTTGCCCTCAGCAACGCGTAGCCACACTAAACCTTTTGCACCCACTTGCTTTGCGCGGTCGGTGAGTGCGTCGAGCCTGCCTCTTCCTGATGCGGCTTGTTCAGGATACGTTGCCGCATCGACACGAATACCTTTGATGGATGCTGCTGTTGAAAAAGCTTTGAATTCTGTTGCGGCAAAAATATCGGTGAGTTCGTGCAACTCGAGCCCGAAACGAAGGTCGGGCTTATCGACGCCAAACCTATTCATTGCCTCATGCCAGGTGATTTGCTCGATGGGAGGAACGGCTACACCCGTTGCAGCTTCGGCAGCCGCGGTGACTGCTTTACCAATTGCAGCAAGAACATCGGGCTGAGTAACGAAACTCATTTCTGCGTCTAACTGCATGAACTCATACTGACGGTCTGCGCGAAGGTCTTCATCGCGCAAGCAACGTGCAATTTGGAAATACCTGTCGACTCCTGCCACCATCAACAACTGCTTCCACAATTGGGGTGACTGCGGCAGTGCGTAAAACGAGCCTGGCTCTTTACGTGAAGGAACAAGGAACTCACGCGCACCTTCAGGGGTGGACGGCATGAGGAAAGGTGTTTCTACCTCTACGAACTCTTGCAATTCCATTGCGGCCCTGATGGCAGAGTTGATTTTTGCCCGCAACCGAATGTTTTTTTGCATCCGCTCACGACGAATATCGAGGTAGCGGAATCGCAAACGAATGTTTTCATCGACATCATCAGCTCGTGAGTCGATGGGAAACGGTGGTGGCTCTGACTCGTTGAGAACTTCAACAACACAATCACCAATTTCTATGGCACCTGTTGGAATTTGAGAGTTCAACGTACCTTCTGGCCGTTCACGTACAACACCAGTAATG
>JBIKNT010000260.1:0-2668 GCA_044358465.1 Ilumatobacteraceae bacterium | reverse complement strand
CGTGCGCTTGACGACATGAGCCCTCTAGAAACGGTCTTGGTCGAAGAACACCTGCATCTCGCCAGTTGGCTCTTTGACTTGTTCTTCTTCTTGACCAATTGCTAAACGCTGACGACCACTCGCCACTGTTTTCATGAGACGATCGAGCAAAATTTCAAAACTGCCCAACCGCTGATCGAGGAAATCTTCTGTTTCCATACGAATGCGGCGCGCATCGGTTTCTGCTGCTTCCAAAATACTGCGTGCCCGCGACTCTGCCGCGCGCACCACTTCAGTACGTTGCACCATGCGCTCTGCTTGCACGCGAGCAGCATCGAGAATTTCATCGCCTTCACGCTTGGTTTTGTTCAAAAACTCTTGGCGCTCTTTCAACATCCACCGCGCTTGGCGCAGTTCTTCAGGCAAAAGCGCTTGGGCTTCTTGCAAATAACCAATGATCTGATCGCGGTCGATACGTGGCGTGCTGGACAGTGGCATGTTTGGCGCGTTCACGATGATGTCGATGACATCGTTCAGCAAAAGCTCTGCGTCACCCATTTGCGGTGCGATAGGACGTGCATTTTCGTAACTCTCGTCGTAACTCATGAAAACAACTCCTTTAAAGCGTGTGCAACATTGGCCGGCACCATCGAAGATGGATCGCCACCGTACTGTGCAATTTCGCGGATGAACCTGCTGCTCACCGACGTATATGCGGGGCTGCACGGCAAATACACGGTGGGAATTCCTGCTACAGCAAAGTTGGTGTGTGCCATTTGCTGTTCAATTTCAAAATCTCCAGAGTTGCGCAAACCCTTCACAATAAAATCTGCTTGCACCACTCGTGCTGCATCGACTGCCAAACCAGGGAACGCATGTATCTCGACATTTTTTATTTTTGCCGATTCAAATGCAATTTGAATCAGGGCAATACGTTCGTCGACGCTGAAGACCCCGCCATGTTTTTCCGGGTTGTGCAAAATAGCCACGACCACTTTTCCGAAAAGTCGAGACGCCTGTTCAATGATGTCGAGGTGCCCTAAATGGATGGGGTCGAAACTCCCGGGGTACAGAACAGTTGCCATATCGCCTCCTACGGTAGTTCACTGCGCACGAAAAAACCGACGGAAGTACGCCCGTATCCACGAGTTCGGCTCATTTCCCAGCCATTTGGCGCAGTTTCATGAATGGCACATCGGCTTTCTGTCTCTGCCACCACCACCACATCACTTGGGGCTGAACTCAGTACTACTTCAAAAAGCGGACCCCAGTGTTCGTATCCATACGGCGGGTCAGCGAGCACCAAATGAGTAGTGGTGAGGAGTTCTGCCAAGCGTTGCTGGGAACTCTTTGCTGCAATATCGAGCACCACAACAGTTGATCTTCCTTCCAAGCCAAGTGTTGCGAGGTTGCCGCGTAACACACCAAGGGCGTAACGGTTGTTTTCCACAAACACGCAATGAGCAGCTCCACGCGACAGCGCTTCGATGCCCAAAGCACCTGACCCAGCAAAGAGATCAATCGCTTGTTCTTCTCGCACCGCGTTCATACTGTTCAGCGCGTTGAACACCGCTTCGCGCACTTTGTCGGTGGTGGGCCTTGTGGCCTCACCTTCTGGGCCTTCTATACGGCGCCCGCGAAGATCACCTGCAACAACTCGCATACCAGTAAGACTACGTGCATGACTTCACCTTCGCCTTCCATCATCTGCGTTGACTGTGGAGGCCCAGCCCATCTCATCACCCCACCTCGCGAAGACAACGAATGGCTTGTGGGTGATGTCGTTGCCTACAGGTGTCGCGATTGCCTCGACCGGTGGGACCTCGTTCTCACTGCCGAAGATTTAGGTATTGAAGAAGATCAGGCCGATCAACCCGATGTTTAACTACGGGCGAGGAATTCTTCTTCCGATGCTGTGAGCAAAATACGTAGCTCATCGGCTAACTCACTGTGCTTTTTCATCGTGGGGTCTTGCGTAATGATGGCAATTGCTGTTGCGCGAGCCTGTTCAATAAGTTCTCTGTCGCTGCGTAGCGAGGCAAGACGCAAATCGCTTGTTCCGCGTTGACGCGAGTCCATGAGTGTGCCCTCACCACGTAGTTCTAGGTCGATTTCTGCAAGCAAAAATCCATCGGTTGTTTGCACTAAAGCCTCTACTCGCGGCCCTGGTTCGTGCACCAACTCGCCAGACTCTGGTGGTTGTGTTACCAACCAGCATCGCGATGCAATTTTTCCGCGACCAACACGACCGCGCAGCTGATGCAGTTGAGCAATACCAAAACGGTCAGCATCGAGCACCACCATCATGGTGGCGTTCGGAACATCAACCCCAACTTCAATCACTGTGGTAGCCACCAGCACATCGGTTTCGCCACGGCGGAAGGTTTCCATTGCAGTTTCTTTTTCTTGCGACGACATTCTCCCGTGCAACAAACCCAGGCGGAGACCCAAGAGCTCTCCGAAACCTAATTTTTGAAAAGTGTCTTCTGCGGCGGCCGCTTCAATTTTTTCGCTCTCGTCAATCAGAGGACACACCACAAAAGCTTGTTGACCTAGCTGTACGCCTTCGCGCACTTGCGCCCATAGATCTGCTTCACTTTGCTCTCCACTCGCCCATATGGTTTCAATGGGTGTGCGCCCAGGTGGCAACTCATCGAGCACGCTCACATCTAAGTCGCCGTACACCGTC
>JBIKNT010000107.1:0-5480 GCA_044358465.1 Ilumatobacteraceae bacterium | reverse complement strand
GCGGTACGCGGAATTGGCGTAGCGGTCATTACTAAAACGTCGGGAACAATGGGGAGTCCCTGCGGGTTCAACATTGACTTATCTCTCAACGCCGCACGCTGTTCCACACCAAAGCGGTGCTGCTCGTCAATCACCACGACCCCGAGCTTGTTGAATTTCACAGCATCTTGAATGAGCGCATGTGTTCCAATAATGATGTCGACGGTTCCTTCTTCAAGGCCCTGCAAAACGTCGCGACGCTGTTCACCAGTAATGCGGTTCGTGAGCATTTCCACGCGCAGCGGGCGGCTACCGAAGAGATTTTCTGCGTCGGTCACCACGAGACCTTCTAATAACTTACGCACGCCGCTTGCATGTTGTTCGGTGAGTACTTCTGTCGGAGCCATGAGCGCTCCCTGATATCCGCCTTCAACTGCTTGCAACAGTGCAGCAACAGCCACAACGGTTTTTCCGCTACCCACGTCACCTTGCAACAATCGGTGCATGGGGTGGCCGGCAACAAGGTCTTGAGATATTTCTGTTATTGCACGTTGTTGCGCCGAGGTTAAAGGGAAAGGCAATGCACCAATGAACTGCTCGACCATCTTCTGTGAGGTGGAGTGACTAATGCCTAGTGCCTCTCGTTCAAGTTGGTGTTTTCGCCCCACCAGCACCAACTGCACTCTTAACAGTTCATCAAATGCCAAGCGTCGACGTGCCGCCTCTTTGGTCTCCATCGTGTCGGGCATATGAATGTTGCGCAGTGCTTCATGACGTGGCAGTAAACCCAATTCGGCAATCACACTTTCGGGCAGCGGGTCGAGAATGCCACGTGCTTCACATCGAGAAAGTGCATTTTCTACCCAGCCTGCAAACTCCCAGGTTTTGATTCCGTGTTCTTCGCTTTGCGGATAAATGGGAACAATACGACCCGTTCGGTCGCCAATGAGATCGACCACAGGGTTTGTCATTTGCAACGAACCTCGGTATTCATCGGCTTTACCAAAAACGGAAATGGTGAGCCCTTCGCGCAACTGCTTCTCGCGATATGGCTGGTTAAAAAAAGTAAGCGTTAATCTGCTCGACCCATCGCCCACTACGGCCGTCACGAGCGAACGACGGTTCTTTGTCATGCGCTTATTCACACTGCGCACCTCAACAAGAACCATTGCCTCCACCCCAGGCTGCAAATCTTTTAATCGACATTCGTGAGTACGGTCTACCCAGCGCCGCGGATACGCCATGAGCAAATCGAGAATGCTGTTGATGCCACGCTTATGCAGATCGGCGGTTCGCTTTTCTCCGACACCGCGCAATTCTTCAACCTTGCGAAGGTGCAGATCTCGAAAAGTAATGGGCCCGGTTGCTATTTGAGCATCAGCGCTTGTTGCCACAATGTTTATTCAACACCAAACAAGTAGGGGTACAGAGGTTGTCCACCACGATGCACTTCTACTTCTACATTCCCAAAGTTCTCGCCAAGCCAGGCGCGCAACTCTTCGGTCATTGCCGCCGTGGCATCGACACCTTCCAAAACGGTCACGATTTCTCGATCGGGCGTGATGAGGTTTTCCAAAAGTTGAGTTGCTGCTGCGCGCCAGGTGCCACCGATTGAAACGATGCCATCGCCACGCACAATGCCAATCCAATCGCCAGCGGTAATGGCACCCGCATCGCTATCGGTATCGCGCACCGCTTGTGTAATTTCGCCTGTGGCCACGCTGTTAGCTGCTGCAGTCATTTCACGAGCATTGTGCTCGGCTGAAGACTCTGGGTCGTAGACCACGAGGCAAGCAAGTGCTTCGGGCATTGAACACGTAGGAACAACACGAATATCTTTTGTTGTGAGTTCAGCAACCTGGAGTGCCACAGGAATGATGTTTTTATTGTTCGGCAAGAGCACAACTTGTTGCGCATTCATGCGTTCAACAGCATCAAGCAACTCTGCTGTTGACGGGTTGAGTGTTTGACCACCCGAAATCACACCATGTACGCCGAGTTGACCAAAGAGTTCGGCAATTCCTTCACCGCTGGCAACTGCCACCACTGCACAGGTGACTGGAGGTAACGAAGTTGAGTTGTGAGCAATGGCATGAACTCCGGTTCCTCGCACATGTTCATCGCGTTTCGCATGCTCTTCTGCAACTTCTTCGAACAGATCGGTGACACGAATGGCACGTGGCCTTCCACCGAGAGCGAGAGGTGCTTCGATAGCTGCCCCAATGTCGTTGGTATGCACGTGACAGTTATAAAGACCATCTCCGCCTACCACCACAATGGAGTCGCCAATTTCGCCCCATGCATTTTTGAAATCTTTCGCGAATGCGTCGTCGAGGTCGAGCAAGAACATCACCTCGTAGCGCAATTCACTCACATCAACTTCGCCACTTTTCACCTCATGGGTAATGGCATCTAAATCGGGGCCGGCATCTTCGCTGGGCTCTGGAAGAGCTTCACCATCAATGATGTGCATCGCAGAGTCGAGGAGCAACAAGAAACCAGCGCCTCCGGCGTCGACAACACCCGCCTGCTTCAAGACAGGCAGCTGCTCAGGAGTATTTGCAAGTGCAGCACGACCAGCGACACGTGCACTATGCAATACCGCACGTAACGACCCCCCACCGTCTGCGGCAATGACTGCGGCATCGGCAGACTCACGCACAACAGTGAGGATGGTTCCTTCAATAGGTTTCAACACAGCGTCGTACGCAGCAACTGAAGCAGCCTTCAAAGCTTCGGCAAGTTTTGCACCACTTACTTCTGTGACGGTAGAGAAGGTGCCGGCGATGCCGCGCAAAATTTGCGACAAAATGACACCGCTATTTCCTCGCGCTCCCATGAGCGAGCCATGGCTCACGGCTTGGCAGGTGGAGGCAAAGGTGTCGGTTGCCCCATCGAGTTCAGCCACCACCGCATCGAGCGTGCGTGACATATTGGTTCCGGTGTCGCCATCGGGAACGGGGTACACATTGAGACGGTTAATGCCTGCGGCATGGGCCTTCATCGTGTCGCGGAAGGTGACGACGGTCTGGCGGAAGTGGTCGGCTGACAGCCGATCGAGTGTGGGCACGTCGCTAAGAGTAACGATTTTGGGCACGGTGTGCCTATTTAGCGCAGTTTCCTAGTTGGGGTCTAGGAAATCTTGCTGTTAGAGTCATGCCCTATGTCGTCAAGGTGTGAAGTTTGCGGAAAAGGTCCATCGTGGGGCATGTCAGTGTCGCACTCCCACGTGCGTACCAAGCGTCGTTGGAATCCAAATATCCAGCGCATCCGTGCCGTTATCTCAGGCACCACCCGTCGCATCAACGTTTGCACCGGCTGCATCAAGTCGGGCAAGGTCGTTAAGGCCGGTCAATAGACCAATGCAAGGGATCGTCAAAGCGTACGACCCAGGCTCCGGCGACGGGGTCATCATGTGCGATACCGACCTCGCCGACTACAACCTCGCGCCCAATGCGCTTGAGGGCTCACTCTTTCGGATGTTGCGTCAAGGACAACGAGTGGTATTCACCCTCGATGAGAATGGACGTGCCACACGTCTCAGCCTTGGCTCAGAATCTGACATGGCAACTCCTGGGTCGTAACATTTCTCTTTGACGTCATTAGTACGTAAGAATATGTCATCCCCCAATTCACTCGATGCCGGCGCGCCGACATTGGCTTCACACAGGAGTGCCCACTATGAGCGCCACCACAAATAACGCAAAGTTGAAATCATGGGTAGATGAATGGGCTGCAATTTTGCAACCCAAAGACATCTACTGGTGCGATGGAACCGCAGATGAGTACAACCAACTGTGTCAGACACTCGTCGATGCAGGTACCTTCACCAAACTCGATGAAGCAAAGCGTCCGAACAGTTACTACGCACACTCCGACCCGGGCGACGTTGCACGCGTAGAAGATCGCACCTTTATTTGTTCAGCTAATGAATCTGATGCTGGCCCCAACAATAACTGGCGTCAGCCAGAAGTGATGCGTGGCGAGATGAAGTCGCTGTATGCCGGCGCCATGAAGGGCCGCACCATGTACGTGGTTCCCTTCTCAATGGGACCACTCGGATCACCCATTGCGCACATTGGTGTTCAACTCACCGACTCTGCCTACGTAGCAGTCAGCATGCGCATTATGACTCGCATGGGTCAAGGCGCTCTCGACGTACTGGGCAACAACCAATGGGTTCCTTGTGTTCACTCTGTCGGTGCGCCACTTGCTCCTGGTCAGGCCGATTCTTCATGGCCATGCAACCCCGACAACAAGTACATCGTTCACTTCCCCGAGACTCGTGAAATTTGGAGCTTCGGTTCCGGATACGGCGGCAACGCATTGCTCGGCAAGAAGTGCTTTGCATTACGCATTGCTTCAGTCATGGCCCGCGACGATGGTTGGCTCGCAGAGCACATGCTCATTTTGAAACTCACTAACCCACAGGGCGTTGCGAAATACATCGCAGCAGCATTCCCATCGGCGTGTGGCAAAACAAACCTCGCCATGCTTGTTCCCACCATTCCGGGTTGGAAAGCTGAAACTATTGGTGACGACATTTGCTGGATGAAGTTTGGTGAAGATGGTCGCTTGTACGCCATCAACCCAGAAGCTGGCTTCTTTGGTGTTGCGCCAGGAACTGGCTACGACACCAACGCCAACGCAATGGAAACATTGTGGGGCAACTCACTCTTCACCAATACCGCGCTCACCCCAGACGGCGACGTGTGGTGGGAAGGCATGAGCGACGATGCTCCAGCACGTGCCACCGACTGGAAGGGCAATGCATGGACCCCAGAAACGGAAACTCCTGCAGCGCACCCCAACGCACGCTTTACCGCGCCAGCTGAACAGTGCCCATCAATTGCAGCTGAATGGCAAGATCCGAAGGGCGTGCCCATCTCGGCAATTCTCTTTGGTGGTCGTCGTCGCACCACAGTTCCACTCGTTACTCAGGCATTCAACTGGGAGCACGGCGTATTCCTTGGCTCCATCATGGCCTCAGAGACCACTGCTGCTCAGGCTGGCGCCGTGGGCAACTTACGTTTCGACCCAATGGCAATGCTCCCCTTTTGTGGCTACAACATGGCCGACTACTTTGGCCACTGGTTGAAGGTCGGAAGCGCCGCAAAGCCAGAGAACCTGCCACAGATCTTCTTTGTGAACTGGTTCCGCCGCGATACCGATGGCCGCTTCTTGTGGCCGGGATACGGCGAAAACAGCCGTGTCTTGAAATGGGTCTTTGAGCGCCTCGACGGAACTGCCGGTGCAGTGGAAACGCCTATTGGCAACTTGCCAGTGGTGAGCGACCTCGACACTTCAGGCTTGAAGGTAGATGCTGCCGACATGAACACATTGTTGTCGCTCGACACTGCGGGCTGGCTCGAAGCCGTTCCACAGATTCGCGAGCACTATGCAACCTTCGGTACGAAGTTGCCCAAGCAATTGTCGGCTGCTCTCGACTCACTCGAAAAGGCACTCGCCTAATTCCTCAAGGGTTCTCGGCGCGGTATGTC
>JBIKNT010000053.1:0-8177 GCA_044358465.1 Ilumatobacteraceae bacterium | reverse complement strand
CCTGTAGCTGTCGCTCGCGCAGCAGGCCTTCACACTTCTCGCATCGATGGTTCACCCTTTGTGTACAACCAACGCGAAACATGGTTACCCGACCTCATTATTTGCCGACCCGAATTTGTAGAACCGGTCATGAAGGCCTTGTGGAGTGACGACTAGTTCACCCTTTGAGTAGTGCTTCGGTATGTTCACCTAAATATGGAACAGGGCCTGGGCGAATTTCGTAATCTTCAAAGTCAACAGGGCTATTCACTGCTTCAAATGGTTCTTCACCCTCGCGTGGAGACATAGAAACAAATCCACCTGCAGCTCGCGCTTGTGGGTCGAGAATAACGTCGACGATGGAGTTCACCGGCGCCCACCACACATCGTGCTCGTCGAACAAGGCAGTCCATTCACTCAATGGTTTCGTCGCAAAAAATGCATCGAGCAAGGCAATGAGTTCAACATTGTTCTGCAAACGCAGTTGCGTAGTTGCAAACTTATCGACCAACAGTTCATCGGAGTTGATGGTGGCTAATAGTGCCGGCCAATGCCGATGTGCTTCAAGGCCCAGCAACCAAAAGCCCTTGCCGTCACCAGCAACGTAACTGTTGATGAGAGGTGCACGACTATTGCTGCGCGAACGCGTACTTTCCCGTTTCCCAAATCGCAATTGGACACCGATATCCCAAGCGATGTTGTACATCCCGTTGCGCAACAAACTTGTTGACACCATGCGACCCTCACCCGTTCGTTGCGCATCGAACAAAGCAGCGGTAACACCTGCAACAAGCGACATGCCCGTTACGTGGTCGCCGTGTCCGCTACGCAAGGTTGCCAGCGTGTCGCCAGGTGGAACCAAACTGTGTGCAGCACCAGAGCGCGCCCAATATCCACCAAGGTCGTAACCCGGCCGATGTGCATCGGGGCCTTCTAAACCAAACCCAGAAATGATGCCGTACACCAACTTTGGAAACTTTTGACGCAATGCCGGTGGGTCGATGCCTAAACGCTGCAGTGCTGCAAATCGCAAGTTAGTAATGAAGATGTCGGCTGTTTCTAACAACGACATCATCTGTGCCATTCCCTCTTTGGAACGCAAGTTGATGACAACCGATTTCTTTCCGCGGTTATCAATTTCAAAAGGAGGAACTGCCTTTTGCTCTTGCACGCCAATTGCTCCGAAAACATTGCGTTGCGGGTCGCCCGCAGGTGGTTCCACCTTCACCACGTCGGCACCCCAGTCGGCAAGCACTCCACCGCACGCTGGCCCAGCAACCCAAATGCCGAGTTCTACTACTTTGACTCCAGCAAGTGGCCCTGGTCTCATCATTTTCCCCTATTCGCCGATGTGATTACTTTCATCATGTCACTCTTGCCCGTTTAATTCTCACTTGAATAGGCGCACTTGCAATACACGGGGCAAACTAGGGGCGTGACACGACCTAATGATTGTTCTTGGGGTGCATTCAGCGATGAAGCACCGTGGGTATTGAGCGAAGACAAACTCGCCTGGGCAAACGATGCAACCCAAATTCGCATCAACGTGCGCCGCGAAGTTCCCGATCTCACCACTCCGCGCCGCATCCCTCCACTCGGGCGACTTTTCTATGTTGTTTGTGTGCTGGGTAAAGCAGTACTTCCTTGGCTCGTGCGCAAGAAACTCAAGAGGTTCGCAACTCCAAATGAAAGCAACGCTGCAATATCACTGAGCTTGCGTAAAGCAGTGGAAACACTTGGGCCTACCTACATCAAACTCGGACAAATCATTTCAAGTGGTGAAGGACTCTTCCCCGGGGAACTTGTTGAAGAATTCAAACGCTGCCGCGACCAAGTTCCAGCAGAACCATTTGACACCGTGCAACTCACCATTGAGCAAGACCTCGGATGTCGCCTCAACGACGTGTTCTTACACATCGAAACCACACCACTTGCTGCCGCTTCCATTGCCCAAGTTCATGCAGCAACTCTCACCACAGGAGAGTCGGTTGTTGTCAAAGTGCAGCGGCCAAATATTGGCAAACTTGTTCGCAAAGATCTGCGCGTCATGGCTTGGCTTGCACCATTTCTCATCGGCCGTATCAAAATTGCCGCGCTCGCCAACCCACCTGCACTCGTTGAGCTTTTCGCCGAAACCATCGTTGAAGAACTCGACTTCCGCATGGAGGCAGCGAACATGGTCGACGTGTCACGCATGTTGCATCGCCTCAAACAAACCGGGTACATCGTTCCACGACCACACCCGTCGCTTGTATCACGACGCATTTTGGTGATGGAGCGTCTTTACGGCTTCAACTTTGACGATGTTAACGGCATGAAAGCTGCCGGCCTCGACACAGAGGCAATTATTCGCACTGGCATGATCGCCTTCATGGAAGGCGCAATGATTGAAGGCATCTTCCATGGTGACCTCCACGGCGGGAACCTCTTTGTGCTTTCTGACGGCAGAACCGCACTGCTCGACTTCGGCATTGTTGGCAGGCTTTCCCCCACTCGGCGCGTTGCCTTTTTACGGATGCTGCTGGGTGCCACCACGAACGACGTCAAAGGCCAAGTAGAAGCGTTACGCGACCTCGGAGCACTCCCCCTCGACGTTGACGTTGCTCAAGTCATTTCCGATCTACGACTTGATCAACAAACCATCGACCCCACATCACTTTCGGGCGAAGAACTCGTGAAAGAAGTGCAACGCATTGTGAAAGCGCTTCTTGGCTACGGAGCAAGCATGCCAAAAGAACTCATGTTGTACGTGAAGAACATGGTCTTTCTCGACGGTGCCATTTCGCGTCTTGCACCCGACCTCGACATCTTGGCCGAAGTAGCAAACATCTCGATGCTTTTTGCCGAGCGCCATGGTGAACAAATTGGCCGCGACCTTGGCATCAATGCGCAAAGTATCGAACTCAACCTCGACAGTGTGAAAGCTGGCTTTGGTCTCGACTCAAGCGTGAATCGCCTCACCTACCGTGAGCTACAGCAACGCAGAGAACTCATCAACAAGCGCATGCGCGACCACGTGCGCAAGTAAGAGCGCTACAGCACAATTACAGGTGTGCCAATTTTGCCAAACGACCACAGGAAGTCGGCATCGAGTTTTGCCTGGCGCTGACAACCGCCTGAGAGTCGCGTGCCCAATTCTTCTTCTGTTTGATACACCGTGTTATCGCTGCGGCGCAATGGAATTTGATGAAAGCCAATTGCCCCAATCTCTGTTTTCAACCAGCGCACCATTTTTTTCAAGAAGGCCTTGCCATTCCATGCGGTCGTAATTTCGGAGCGGCTGTACACCCGATGCTCACCAGGGGTTTCATTGTTGTACTTACTGCCCGACACCAACCATGAACGAATAATCTCATCATTTTTGCTGACCGCCCATACACGTTGGCCCGCTCGCTCGAAAACCAAACGTCGGCCACTTCCCGAGTTCGCTGGAAGAGCTGGTGCAGAAGCTCCCGTTGAGGCCACTGAAGACAGTAAAAATCCGAGTGAGTCTTTCGCCCCTTCCACCGGAGGAGGTGTACGCACCACAAGCAAGTTTTCATTGGGCCAAATGCCAAGGGCCAGTGCAGTTTCACGCCCAGCAATTCCGTCGACGAAAAGATCTTTCTTTGTTTGCAATGCAGTGACGGCAACTTGGGTTGCCACATCGTAAGTGCCGGTCACTTTTTCCAGATAATTATCTTTCACCAATGCCTGCTGCAAACACACCACGTTCTTACCCGAGGTTCCGGGGCGCAGCGCCTTCATGGGAATCGTGCATGGTTCATTACTTGCAGGGTCTTCACCGATGAGGTCGCCGACGGCAATTGTTGTGGTTGTTATTGCAGCTGCAGCTGCAGTTGAAGTTGTAACTGCATCAAACGTGGTGGTGCTAGTGGCAGGCACAGACGTGGTGGGAGCACTGGTGTCTTCATTACGTACTGCCCCAACACCAACGTAGAAGATCCCAGACACCACAATGACAGCTAACAGGAGGAGTTGCTTGCGGGTGGCGTTTAAGTTCATAGGAGATTTTCTAACGATCGACACTTCCAATGTATCGCAACACGCATTACGTGCCATGCCCTTTGCCCTGCCACAATAGAGCGGTGCGTTTACTTATCGCTCGCTGCAGTGTGCATTATGTTGGTCGCCTTGAGTCGCGCCTCGATGAAGCCACGCGCCTCATTATGGTGAAAGCCGACGGGTGTGTTGCTATTCACGCTGATGGCGGAGCCTATAAACCCCTCAACTGGATGAACTCTCCAAATACCTTGCAAGAAAACGAAGGCGAGTGGATTGTTGCTAACCCCAAAGGCGAAACCATCACCATTACGTTGCATGAGATCTTTCTTGACACTCATCACCATCTTGGCGACGACCCGGGTCTCTCGAAAGATGGCGTTGAAGCGCACTTACAAGAGCTGCTTGCGGCGATGCCCGAAACCATTGAAGAAGGCCTCACGCTCATTCGCCGTGAATACCCCACTGCCATTGGGCCAGTAGACCTCTTATGCCGAGATAAAGACGGAAATACTGTGGCTATTGAAGTAAAACGCCGAGGAGAAATTGATGGCGTAGAACAACTTGCCCGCTACTTGGAATATCTCCATAACGACACATCGCTAGGCGCCATTCGAGGCATCTACGTTGCCCAGGTCATTAAACCGCAAGCAAAAACTCTGGCCACAACACGTGGTTTTACGTGTGTAGAAATTGACTACGAACTCTTACGCGGCAATAAGCCAGACGAACTCACGCTCTTCTAAGAGATGTGCAAGCCGCATTCGGTTTTGCCACTACCCGACCAGCGTCCAGCACGTGGATCTTCACCAGGTTTTGTGGGGCGCGTACATGGCCAGCAACCAATAGAGGTGTAACCGTGTTCACGCAATGGGTGTACTGGCAGTTCATACAATTCGTTATACAAAGCAATATCGCTATCGCTGGTGCCGGCTAGAGGGTTGACCTTAATCACGCCACGCATGATGTCGCGCGACACGATGGGAGTGTTCTTGCGTGCTTCAGAATCTTCACGGCGAACACCAGTGATCCACACTTTTTTATTCTGCAATGCATCTTCTAACGGCACTACTTTGCGCGCAGCACAACATGCATCGGTGTCGACCTGCCAACCATTGGGCGCAAGATGGAATTCATTACGCTTGTCGATGTGCACGTTGATGCCAAAAGTTTTGCCCAGATTCTCTGCGTACCAATGTGTTTCTGCAAAGAGATAACCCGTATCGAGCAGAACTACTTCTATGCCAGGCGCCGCGCTATGGGCCACATGCGACAACGTTGCATCTTGAAAACTCGAGGTCACTAAAAACGACTTGTATGGAGGCACCTCATCTGCTGCCCCAAATGATGCAACAGCCCAGCGCACAATGTCGGCGGGCAACATGCCTTCTAGTTCACGCGAAACATCGGCTAATTCCTGAGCCGATGCAGAGAGCGAAACGAGGGTGGCAGGTAGGGTCACGCCCTTAGCCTACCGATTCCCGACTATTCCTATCAACTTTTAGTTAAATCAAAGTACTAGGGGCGAAAACGGCACAACCCCTGGTCGATGACGAGGCGCGAACCCACCGCTGTGGTGAAGACCGCTTCCCCAGTTCCCGTTTCCCACATGGAAATGGTGAGTTCTTCACCGGGAATCACAGGCGAAGCAAAGCGACCCTCAATGTGCTGGAAAGCGCTGGCGTCGTTGTTGCATAGACCCTGCAAGAGCCCACGACCAGTGAACCCATAGGTGCACAGCCCGTGCAAAATGGGGCGTTCAAAACCACCACGGGCGGCAAAGGTGGGGTCGGAATGCAAAGGGTTACGGTCGCCCGACAAACGGTACGTGAGAGCCTGATGTAACGACGTGGTGTACTTCACCACATGGTCGGCCGCACGGCTAGGCGGCACGTTTTTGTCGCCACCAGGGCCACGGTCGCCACCCCATCCACCTTCTCCGCGAATAAAGGACGCGCCAAGAAGAGTAAACATGGGGCTGCCATCGGCGGCATCGACCAGTTCGGTTTGTGTAGAGACCACCGCACCCGAGCCCTTGTCGTAGATGCCAATGATGCGGCTGACACCACGGACCTTGCCAGCAACGGGTACCGGCTTGTGCAGCGTGACCGCCTGTTGTCCGTGTACCAACATGGCGGGGTTGAAGGTGCCAATGCTGGTACGAGTGGAGCCCATGCCCCAACCAACAACAACGGGGAACGTGGGAAACACTTGCTGCGCAACACCATCGGTGTTTTCTGTTGTGAATGACAAGTCGTCAACGCCTGCGCCAATACCAACGGCGTAGAGCAATGCATCTTTACTATTCCACGAAGCCTCGAATGGTTCGCTTTCTGTTCCTACTGCATCTGGATTAATGGGCATGGTTCACTCTCTTTTTTAGTAGTTCTTTATTTTACGTTTTGTGGCCAATGGCCATCTTCGCCGTCCATACCCGCATTGGCGCGGGCACCAGCAAGTAGTTCATCGACAATGGCACCGAGTTGTGTGGGGTCGGCTACTGGCGCGCAACGCGGACCACGATGCCAACCTTCAGCAATAGCAAGCGTTTGCCCACTCGCTTCAAACACTCGTCCGGTGACGTGTTTCGATTCGCCAGAAGCGAGCCACGTAACAATTGGTGCAATCCACTTCGGGCTGCGCATATCGCGATCGGCTTCCGTTTCTGGAGCTGGGCCAAGGCCTTCGGTCATGCGTGTGAGCGCAACAGGAGCAACAGCATTTGCTGTTACTCCGTAACGAGCAAGTTCGAGTGCGGCAATGACGGTGAACGATGCAATACCTGCTTTTGCTGCACCGTAATTTGTTTGACCAGGGTTGCCATAAATTCCCGATACCGATGTGGTGTTGATGATGCGACCATCAACTGGTTTGCCCGCTTTTTGTTGATCGCGCCAATAGGCAGCAGCAAAGTGCGATGGGCCAAAGGTGCCTTTCAAGTGCACCTTGATCACAGCATCCCATTCATCTTCGGTCATGTTTGCCAACATGCGGTCGCGCAAAATGCCCGCGTTGTTCACTACTGCATGCAGGTCGCCAAAAACATTGACTGCGGTGTTGATGAGCGCCTCTGCTCCAGCCCATGTAGAAATGTCGTCGCCATTGGCAACAGCTTTTCCACCCATGGCTTCAATTTCATTCACCACTTGTTGTGCTGGCGATAAGTCACCACCAGAACCGTCGACATTTCCACCTAAATCGTTCACTACAACGAATGCTCCGTGACGTGCCAAACTGAGCGCATGTTCGCGGCCAATGCCTCGCCCGGCCCCCGTAACAACAACAATTCGTCCTGCACACAATTGCGACATATTTCCCCTCCGATGTCTAGGACAATCATACGACTCTGCCCCGTGGGCTTTAGCCTTGAACCGTGAGTTCTGCCATGCAACCCGATTTCCATACCGTCATTGTTGGTGCAGGGCCAAGTGGAACCGCAGCCGCCACATTTTTGGCCCAAGCCGGCAAGTCGGTATGTGTTGTCGATAAAGCCACTTTCCCCCGCGATAAGTGCTGCGGAGATGGCCTCACCACGCTTGCCTTACGTGAGCTGGAAAAAATTGGTTTTGCCCCCAGCACCGTGGCTTCATGGAAAACCATTCACAGTGCGTGGTTGCGCTCCCCTTCGGGTCGCGAAGTGGAAGTTCCGCTTCCCAGTGGCCAAGGGCAATATGCCGCAGTGGCAACCCGCCTCGACCTCGATGCAGCGCTAGTAGACCATGCCCGCAACGCCGGCGCAGTGATACGTGAAAATTGTGAGTTCTTAAACATCACTGCTGAAAACAATTTTGCACTCATCAGTTTTACCGATGGCACCAGCATGACTGCACAACACGTCATAGCCGCCGATGGCATGTGGTCGCCCGTACGCAAATCACTTGGGCTCTTAGAAGAGGGTTACCTCGGCGAATGGCACGCCTTTCGTCAATATGCCACCAACATCACCGGCCCTGCACAAAACGGCTTGTACGTATGGTTTGAGCCCGACCTCTTACCTGGCTATGCATGGTCGTTTCCACTTGCCGATGGAAAGGTCAACATCGGCTTTGGTGTATTGCGCGATGGTAAGCGGCGCATTCAAACCATGAAACACACATGGGAAGATTTATTAACACGCCCTCATATTGTTGAAGCACTCGGTGAGGGCTTCACACTTGTCGACCGCCACACTGCATGGCCCATACCAGCAAATATCA
>JBIKNT010000203.1:0-3535 GCA_044358465.1 Ilumatobacteraceae bacterium | reverse complement strand
TTGAATACATTGCGAAATGGGCAGAAGAGAAGAACCCCGATGTGTGGCGCGATGCCTTGATGTCTTGTGGCTATGTGGTGGTTGAGCCCAGTGCTGCTGGGGTATTGCCTCGCCGGCCTTTCGTTCTCGACGGATACCTCTTATATGTGCATCGCTCGTGGGCAGAGGAATGCTTTGTGGCTGCGGCATTGTCGCGGGGCGGGGCAGAGCATCTCACCGTGTTGTTGGGTGGCCCAGGCAGTGGCAAAACCACCCGTGTCGCCAAAGACCTAGTGGAGTTGTTTAGTGAAGCTGGCGACCAACCACCGTTGGTGGCACTTGCTGCACCAACGGGTAAAGCCGCCAAGCGCATGACCGAGGCGTTGAAGGAACGGCTCGATTCTGAGAATGCGCCACAGCGTGTGCGCGATGCGGTAAACGCGGCGCCGGCTTCCACCATTCATAGTTTGTTGGGTGCTTCGCCGAATCGAGTGGAGAATCGTTTCACATATAACTCAACTAATAAATTGCCTCACGACATTGTGATTATTGATGAAACCTCAATGCTCTCGATGTCGATGATGTTTCACTTGCTAGAAGCATTGCGCGATGAAGCTCGCATCATGTTGGTGGGCGACCCCGATCAGTTGGCAAGTGTTGATGCAGGAACTGTGCTTGCCGATATTGCACTGGGTGCAACTAATAAGGGTTCGGTAATTGCGTCACGCATTGAGCTGCTGACCGACCAGCATCGTTTTGCCGCCGATTCACCTATTGCAGGTATCGCCAAGGCCATTCGCATGGGGAATGTGGAAGAGACTCTTGAGATTTTGTCGAGTAAGCACCCTCAACTCACGTGGATCGACCCGAGCGACAACACTGAAGATATTCAAGAGCTGCTCGAGTTGGTAGTAGACCATGCTCGCGCAATGGGGCAACTTGCTGCCGATGGTGAATTTATTCAGGTGGTGCAACTGCGTAAAGAAGTGCAAGTGCTGTGCGCATTGCGCAATGGCCAGTTTGGTGTTGCAGGTTGGAACCGACTGGTGGAGCAAAAACTCGGAATGAATGCGGCGAACCAGTGGTACTTGGGCCGGCCGGTTTTGGTGAGCAGCAACGACCGTACGACGAGCTTATATAACGGCGATGTGGGCATTGTTTGTGCCAATGGCGATGGGTCTCGCGTGGCTGCATTTAGCAGCATTGAAGAGAAGTTCCGTTTCCCTGTAACGCGCCTACCCGATGTGGAAACAGTGCATGCGCTCACTATTCACAAGAGCCAGGGCTCTGAATATGAGCACGCCATTGTGGTGTTACCCACGCATGAGTCGCGCATACTCACGCGAGAGCTTCTCTATACCGGTGCAACCCGTGCTCGTACCAAGCTCACGATTATTGCTACGCCTGAAGTGATTTCGCTGGCTGTGAACAGCCCCATTCGCCGCGCAACGGGGTTGGCTCGGCGTTTATAGGTTTGAGGGCGTAAGCCCGCTTACCTTCCCGTCAACGCTTGCACGATCCAACCACCTGGGTCGATGTTCTCGGTGAGCCAGTGAACGTAGTCGGCGGGGAGGTCTCTCAGTTTGGTTCCTTTGTGCTTGCCAAAGGGCATGGGGCTATCGAGAGAAGCGCTGTCGATGAGCGTGAGCATTTCATCTATCGACAAGCTGTGAGCCGCAGCGATGTTCTTCATGAGATAAAAGCTGGTGAGTGCATCGTCGAGAGCGCGGTGTGTGGGTTCAATTTCTACATTGAGCAATTTGGCAAGAGTTTGTAGCTTGTGGTTCTCGGCATCGGGGTAGAGGGTCTGGCCAAGGCGCATGGTGCACAGTGCAGTGATTTTCTTGCAGAACGGCGTGAACATGGGAACGTCGTACGAGGCATTGTGAGCCACTACAAGTACATGCTCGTTGGCGAACTTGCCGGCATGGGTTTGTGTGAGGAAGTCGTCGAGGGTGGGTTCATTCACCAGCATCTCGGCCGATATGCCATGGGTGCGTTGGGCGCCAGGCTCAATGGGAATGTGTGGGTTAATGAGCGAACCCACTTGCTCAAGTTCATTGAAGTTGGTGTCGAATTCCACCCAGGCAATTTCAACGGGCTTGTACCCTGGGTTGAGCCCAGTGGTTTCGAAGTCGAGAACAATCATGCGGTCAAAGCTCATACATGCAGACTATGCGAACCGTGGTAGGTGAGGGGTGTGAGGTAAGGGTTCCCACTGTTGCGCCTCGGGAGCCACTGATATAGGTTGATTTCGAATAGGTAACAATTTCTCGGGGGAATCCAATGTCTACTTTTCCAGTTCTGCCAGAACAGCTCACCAATGAGTGGTTCACCAGCATGTTGCGCGACGCCAAGAAGTTGGGTGGCGATAACACGGTCACCGGTTTCGATGTTTCCTACATTGGCGACGGCGTGGGCTTGTTGGGCATGGTTATTCGTGTGAAGCTCAGTTATTCGGGTGTGGCCAATGCTGGCCCAGCGAGTGTTGTTATTAAGTTTGCGCACCCAGTGCCCGAGAATCGGGCCATTGCTGCGAACTTGAATATGTATGAGCGCGAAGTCATTTTCTTCAATGAAGTGGCGAGCCAAGTGGCAACGCCACAGCCCGATTGCTATTTCGCTGCAATGAACTACGACCTCGGCAGCAACGTGGTGGTGTTGGAAGACCTGAATGCCTACCGTGCAGGCGACCAGGTAAAGGGTGCAACCGTTGAAGAAGTGAAAATGGTGATTGACTCCATTGTTCCGTTGCATGCCAAGTTCTGGAATAAGGCCGCTGATGCATTTCCGAACATGATGCGTATTGACACCTCTTACATTGTTCCCTTTGCGCCGAGCGTGCAGGGTACGTGGGAGCCAGCGCTTGCGAACTTTGGTTACTGCTTTGCAGATGGCGTGAAAGAAGCAATGCCGAAATATGTTGAGGCGCTTCCGAACATCATGCGCATGTTGGGCAACCGTGCAACAACGCTCATTCATGGCGACGTGCGGTTAGACAACGTGATGTTTGGCGATGGTAAGCCTGGCTTGCAGCCAGCGGTGATGCTCGACTGGCAGGCAATTATGGTGTCGAGCCCCATGCAAGACATTGCGTGGCTGTTGAACTCTGGTGTGGCTGTTGAAATGCGCCGCAAGCATGAAGAAGAGTTCCTTGCGTATTACTGCGAGAAAATTGCTGCTGCAGGCGTGCAGGGGTACACGCTCGACACTGCTCGCGACGACTACAACACCGCGTTGTTGTTCATGATGTGTTACCCGGTCATCATTGGTGGGGCATTCGACCCAGCTAACGAGCGCGGTAAGGCACTTGCTGAAGAAGGTTTGCGCCGTTCAACGGCTGCAGTTGCAGATCGTGGGTTGTTAAAACTCATTCCATAAAAAACAGGGGGAATAATGAAAATTGATGTGAACATGGGGTACCAATATGTTCAGCGCGTATTGGATAAAGAAACGAATCCGAAGCGTCAACGCAACTTGAAAGTTGTGATTGCGCATATGAAAGCTGAAGCACGTTGCGATGTTGACGGTGTGTTGGCAACTCTCGTTCAAAAGC
>JBIKNT010000002.1:0-25203 GCA_044358465.1 Ilumatobacteraceae bacterium | reverse complement strand
ACCCCCTAGGGTATCAGAGAAGTCAAGAGAACGCGGTAGGTTGAACCACTGCCTCACGGCATTTGTTATGGAAAATCTTGCCCCCACCCTCGCAACTGGCGATATTGCCCTTGAAGCCACCCGCCGGCGCACTTTTGCCATCATCAGCCACCCCGACGCCGGTAAAACCACCCTCACCGAGAAATTCCTGTTGTATGCAGGCGCCGTGCAAGAAGCTGGGGCTGTCCACAACCGTGGCGACCGCAAGGCATCTACCTCTGACTGGATGGATATTGAACGCCAGCGTGGCATTTCTATTTCCTCGGCCGTTTTGCAGTTTCCCTATCGCGATCACGTATTCAACTTGCTCGACACTCCAGGCCACAAAGACTTCTCGGAAGACACCTACCGCGTGCTTGCAGCTGTTGATGCCGTCATCATGGTGCTCGATACCGCAAAGGGCATTGAGCCACAAACACTGAAGCTTTTCCAAGTGTGCCGCTCACGCAACTTGCCCGTCATTACCTTTTTCAACAAGTTCGACCGCCCAGGTCGTGACCCTTTCGAACTTCTCGATGAAGTAGAGAAGCAAATTGGGCTGCGCCCCACCCCAGCCACATGGCCCGTTGGTATTCCTGGCGATTTTCGTGGGGTCATCGACCGCCGCACTGGTGAATACATTCGTTTTACCCGAACAGCACGTGGCTCATCACTTGCGCCTGAAGAAATTGTTTCTGTAGAGCGTGCAGCAGAAGAAGAAGGAAATGCATGGACAACCGCAATGGAAAGTTGTTCGCTGCTCGATGCTATTGAAGCCGATGTAGATGTTGAGTCATTCCTTGCTGGCGAATCAACACCCGTGTTTGTGGGTTCTGCAATTACCAACTTTGGTGTACGCATGTTGCTCGATGCAGTCATCGATATTGCACCAGCACCAAAACCGCGAGTTGACATTGACGGCAATGACCGCGCGCTTGCCACCCCATTTTCTGCCTTTGTTTTCAAAGTACAAGCCAACATGGACCCCAACCACCGCGACCGTTTAGCTTTTGCTCGCGTGTGCTCTGGCGAATTCACTCGCGGCATGGATGCAACATGCTCGCGCAGCGAAAAACCCGTGAGCACGAAATACGCAACGACGGCATTTGGCGCCGATCGGGAAACCATCGATGTTGCCTACCCCGGCGACATTATTGGCCTCATTAACGCCGCTGGCTTGCAAATTGGCGACACCATTTATGCCAGCAGCCCAGTGACTTATCCTGGGGTTCCTCGCTTTGCCCCAGAAGTTTTTGCTACTGCTCGCCCCACCGATGGCGGACGCGTGAAGCAATTCCGCCGTGGTCTTGCGCAACTCGATGAAGAAGGCGTTGTACAAGTGCTGCGCGACCCCGACCTCGCCGATTCTGAACCCATTTTGGCTGCTGTAGGTGCGCTACAAATTGAAGTTTTTGCACACCGCTTAAAGAGTGAATTCAACTCTCCAGTTGAGGTGAATCCAGCCGTGTATCAAGCAATTCGCATTACCGATGAAAAGAGTGTCGATCGCTTACGTCGCATCGGCGGTATTCGCATTTTGAAGCGTGGCGACAATGCCCTTGTCGCACTATTTGAAAATAAATATCGCTTGCAACGCCTTGAAGCCGATGAACCAGAGCTCACCCTCACACCCATTTTGGCCGATACCGACTCGTCAAAATAGGTACTTTTTCCTCTCGCATCATTCGCGGCGTCGTCATACCCTTGCCTTATGTCGAAGCACCCAAAACAACGCATAGCAGTAGGTATAGACGGATCCGAAAACTCTCGTACAGCAGTGAAATGGGCAATAGAACATGCTCGTCAAGGCGACACCGTCGTTATGGTTCATGTCT
Source organism: Ilumatobacteraceae bacterium (assembly GCA_044358465.1). GTDB lineage: Bacteria > Actinomycetota > Acidimicrobiia > Acidimicrobiales > Ilumatobacteraceae > F1-20-MAGs119. The sequence goes on along the minus strand of JBIKNT010000002.1, from coordinate 23,350 downwards.
GGCACCCCTATGTGTATGGCACAGAACTAGCTACAGCGTTCACTATTGACGACACTGCAGCCACTGAACTCTTAGAAGCTGAATTTGTTCGCTTCATTCCTTTGGCCAAAGAGCATGAAGTGATGCTGAAGCGCGACCTCATTGAAGGCGATGCTCGCGACACTTTAAACATTCCGAACATCGATTTATTGGTCATTGGTGCTCGCGGACATAGTGGAATTGCTGGCATCTTGCTCGGTTCTGTTGCCGACTACATCACACGACACGCCACGGTTCCTGTGGTCGTTGTTCCACCTGAGAACCGCACTACAGCGAAGTAATACTGCGCACGTCAACAACACTTGGGTTGTACGTCAACTCACCCAGCATGTGTTCAAACTTGTTAGAAAGTATTTGCGCCCCGCCAAATGATGTTTCGAAAACAATTTCACGTGCTCCACGGTTTGTTGTGAAATACACTAAACCTTCACGATCACACTCCAACAGGTATACCCGTGCTGCGGCATCGCCCAACTCATCGCGAATGCCAAACTCCATTGCCTTCACTACGCGCCAAGCCCGTTGAGAGTACACACGAGATTCCACTGCAAGCTCGTCGCTTTGCGTTTCATTACTTCCATGCATCCGCCACTGCAGTAACGACTCTGCATCAACACGGGCATCGGCATGTGCAGACAACAAGAGCGGCATCTTCTCTGGCCCGGTGAGCACACCAGAGAAGACCAGCATCGTGCTGCGCTCTAGATCTGGAGAGACCCCCACCGATTGCAATTCACCTACCCACGAGGCAATAGAGGCAACATCGTGACATCGTTCGAGCGAAATGTACAACCCATCTATTGCAAGGTGCTCGGCAACACACTGCGATAAAGGTGACGACGTTGTGATGAGCGCTTGAGGAAGTTCAGCGATTGCAGAGAAATAGCCGAACGACCCCTGTCGTCCTGATGACATCTCTTCGCGTAGGGCAACGGAAACAATACAGCCAAAGGTTTTCTCTAAGTGCAGACCCGCAATTTCTGCCTGACGAAATTCAATGTTGGACAGCCCTAACAACTCTGCCAATTTTTGTGCAGTCTGCACGACGGCGGGAAGGAGGTCAACTCCCACCACAGTTTTCTCTGGATACTTCTGCGCGAGAAAGCATGCAACCACACCAGCCCCACTACCCAATTCCAAAATGTCGCCTGCGGGAAGCTGCATGGTGTCGAGTTCTTGTAAGAGAACTATGAGATACGGCGACACCACGTTGTGGAAGAACTGAGTGTTTTCCAGTGATTCAAAAAAGAATGCTGAGTGCAGTGGGTTGACGCGACCCGACTGACGTTCTTGAAAGATTGTTCGCGCAATAACTGCGACATCTTTATTCGATAACCCGTGGAGACGTTCCCAAAACTCCTCAGAGGACTCAAAATGAGCTATGTCGACATTGTCGAGAAACTCACTCACTCCCATTTCTGAACATTAGTGCTCAAATAATGCGGCGGAACCATCGCAATGAGAGTGCAGAAGCAACAAACATTGCCAACAAGCTGAGCATGGTGAAAACATCTCCATGTTCGTGAACATTGGTTTTCCGCACAACAGCTTCGCTCAGCGAATCGTAAATTGCCTGGAGGTCTTTCGCAGTTGCTGCAGTAAACGACTTGCCACGAGCAACATCGGCAATGTTGCTGAGTGCCTGCTCATCGGGCGGTACCGACACCACTTGACCATCTGGAGTTGTCACCGTTCCGTCTTGCGTACCAAATGCAATGGTGTTGATTTTGACCCCAAGAGATTGAGCCTCTGCAGCGGCTTCTGTATCGGGGCGACCCGTTGTTGTAGTTCCATCTGACAACAAAATGATGGTGCCCGCATTTTTTGTGCCGCCACTGGGGTCCACTGCTGACGAAATGGTGTCGAGCGCCGCATAAATTGCCTCACCAATTGCAGTTCCTGTTCCGGGCTGAAGCGCTGTAATTACCCGCGAAATAGCCGCTTTGTTGTCGGTGGCAGCAATGATCTGCCGTGCATTGCTATCGAATGCCACCACACCAATGAGGGTATTGCTCGGTGCTTTTGCCACAAAGCGCAGCGCTGCATCTTTTGCTACTTCAATACGCGACGGTTCAACGTCGACCGCACTCATCGACAACGACACGTCAATGGCCAGTACCACTACTGCTTTGCTACCTGCGTCTACTCCATTAGTTGCTGGGCGAGCAAAGCCAATCACACCAAACACCAGCGCCACCAACACAAGAGCAACTGGTGTACTGCTTTTCCACCGCCGTGGCTTTTCAACCAAACCCTCCAACATGCCCAGCGTGCTGAATGAAACTGCAGACTCGGATCTTTTCTTGCTCGACCAATACAAGAGCGCAAGAAGTAACCCGGGAACAACGAGGAGCAGAAGTCTCCATGGCTCAAGTAGGTAGAGGGCAATCATCGACGATGCCCCATTGCTAAGCGACGCTTTCGTGTGCGCAAAAAGGTCGCAAGTTGCGCCACCCAATCTTCATCGGCGCATAGCGACAAACCGTCGGCACGTGCCAGGCGAATATCGTTGGCGATTTTTTGATGTCGTTGCTGCGCAGAGGTAGCAAAATTGTTTCGCCACTCCGCCTGCGATGTGTCAATACGAAGAGTCTTCCCTGTTTCAGCATCACGAAACTCCACAACTCCAACATCGAGAAACTCATGTTCACGACGGTCCGATATTGCGACAGCTATGACATCGTGTTTTTGTGCAAGTTGTGACATTGCATTTTGCCAAGGTGATTCATCGTAAAAATCGGATACCACAACCACAAGACCTCGGCGCGCACTTGCCGACAAGCATTTTTCCAATGCTTGAGTTAAAGTTCCTGCAGAGTCAGTGGTCTTTGCGAGCCTTCCTAATACCTGAGCAAGTTGGTGCGTGCCACTACGCGGCATGAGCGAATCGGCAGAGAGTGCAGTAGTAATGCAGCCCAAACGATTTCCTGTGTGAGAAATGAGATACCCAAAGGCGCCTGCAACATCATTCGCCATTTGAGCTTTCGATATTTTGCCTGTTCCAAATTTCATGCTGGCAGACGTGTCGACCACTAACCATGCCTCGAGTTCATGGTCGGCAATAGTGTCGTGCACTTGCGTTTCATTGGTACGAGCAGTTGCCGGCCAGTCGATACGGCGTACATCGTCGCCCTCCATGTACCGACGTGTGTCGCCAATTTCCGAACCAGCACGATGCAAAAGGCCCGAGTAGTCGCCATGCAAAAGCCCCGAGATTCTTCTGCTCACAGGCAGCAGTGAAGGAGGTAAGCGTGGCGGAGCAGTCAGCGCCATGTCACCAGCCCACAGGAGCAAGCACTCGTTCAAGCAGCGCAACAATGAATTCGTCGACCGATGCTCCGCGCGTTACTGCATCCCACGACAAAACAAGCCTGTGGTTGAGCACGTCATAAGCAATGTCGTAGATGTCTTGCACCTGCACCACACTGTGCTTGCGCATGAGAGCCAAGCCACGACCAGCTGCAAGTAAACCAATTGTGGCGCGAGGGCTTGCACCAAAAGACAACCACCCATCTAATGAATCGAAACCAAATTCGCGAGGGTTACGTGTGGCCATTACCAAACGCACTGCGTAGTCCTGTACCGCATCGGGCACGGGCAATACATTGGCCTGTAATTGCAGAGCAACAAGCTCATCAAGCGACAGCACTTGTTGCGGAGCGCGCGATGGCATTGAACTACGCCGGGCAATTTCGTGTTCTTCAGCAAACGTCGGGTAATCAACAGGAACACGCATGAGGAAGCGGTCGCGCTGTGCTTCAGGGAGCAAATACACGCCCTCTTGTTCAATGGGGTTCTGTGTTGCAAGAACCATGAACGGCAATGCAAGTTTTGTACTCACACCACCAATGGTCACTTGACGCTCAGCCATTACTTCAAGCAAAGCCGACTGTACTTTTGCGGGGGCGCGGTTAATTTCATCGGCCAAAACGAAGTTGGCAAAAATGGGGCCAAGTTCAATGTCGAATGACTCTTTTGATGCGCGGTAAATACGCGTTCCCACAATGTCGGAAGGCAAAAGATCGGGTGTGAACTGAATGCGCGAGAAGGTACCACCCACCATTTGTGCCAAGGTCGAGGTCATCATGGTCTTTCCTACGCCTGGAACACCTTCCAAAAGACAATGCCCATTGGCAAGCAGCGACACAATGAGTCGTTCAATGACTCGCTCTTGGCCTACGACGTGATGTGACAATTCATTTTTCAATACATTGAGTTGATCGCTCATGTGTTTACTTCTTTTCTTTCACGGCATCGGCAATGGCCTTTAAATCTTTGCTCGACACATCACCAAAACTTTCAACAACAACAGTGATGTCGTCACCAATCTTGCGAACAATTCCATTTCCTTTGTATTGCTCAGCTACTTGAGAACTGCGTGAGCCCTTGGTTCCCGACACATTGACTTGTCCACTGGGGCCAATGAGCGTGAGGCTATGAACTCCCTCTTCCCCATTTGGTGTGGTGTTCAAAAAAGAAGAATCACCCATTTTTGCCCATCCAGATGGCATTGGGTCGACCTCTAAAAACCCAGTGTTTTCTTGGGTGTTTCCGCCATTGTTCCCCATTCCACCATCGGCGCCTGGATTATTGAATTCTTTGAACAAATCGCCAAACAAATCATTGAGCGAGTCGGGCAATTGGAAATCGAAGCCAGGAATGTCGGAAGAGCTGGACTCGGGGGCCTCAATGGTAGGCGCTTTTGCCCCGCCAGCTGCTTCTACTTTTTCCTGCAACTCTTTTGCATCATTCACTGGAACAGCAAAACCAACACCATTGCTTCCACCCGTTGCAGTGGCAATTGCGGTGTTAATTCCTATGACCTTGTTCGATGAGTCAATGAGTGGGCCACCTGAGTTGCCAGGGTTAATCGCAGCGTCGGTTTGGATGAGGCCCGTGAGTGTGAGGTTTGTGATTTTTAATTGACGGTTTAAGCCGCTGATGATGCCTGAAGTTACTGAAGCTTGGAAACCAAATGGGCTTCCTAGTGCAACAACTGGTTGCCCAATTGCCAAAGTGGAAGTGTCGGCTAATTGTGCGGCAGTTAATTCCTTTTCAGAAGCGACTGCCACAATGGCGAGGTCGCGTGCGGGCTGACGGCCAACCACACGCCCTTCCACTTTTGTTCCATCAGCAAAAACCACAGTGAGCGTTGCCGAATTTGCCACAACATGATGGGCCGTCAAAATGAGGCCACTCTTGTTGTAGATGACCCCGCTTCCAATGCTGCCGTTGTCATCAATTTGAACAACAGCTGGGCCAACTGCTTGAGCAATTGCTTGCGGCGAACCCGCAGCGCCAACTGAAGGAGATGAATTACCGGGCGCAACAGTAGAGCCAGGAACCGTCGATGTGCCCTTGCTCGCTTCGCTTGTTGTTGAAGTGACTTTTTCTGCATCGGAAGAATTTGTTCCCCCTTGTGCGGCGAACACAAGGATGCCAACAATGAGGAGCACTGCTGCGGCCACAATACCTACCGGCTTTTTTCGCGACCTTTGTGGCGCCACGGGCTCGTATGTTGTTGCACCATTCGTGTGTGATGGCGGCGGCAATGGGGATCCCAACGGCGGCGCAGGCGGAATATCGCGCCATGTACGTGAGCGTGGCTCTTCGCCGGGGAAATCTGGGGAGTTGGGAGGGGTGAGGGTCATATGTGCTGGCCTTTACGTTGTACCTGCGCCATAGTGTCGCGAGTAGGTAAGAAAAGAGTAAAGGATCTCTGCCAACAATGGGCAACGCTCTAGGAAATTGTGCCGTTTCCCCATTTGGCATGAGCAACTTCATACACCACTTGCCCGAAGCTGAACTCAATCACATTGCCATCGGGGTCGCTGACGGCACACAGATAGCCCACGGGTGCTGGGTTATCTCCGGCTTCCCACACCAAACAGCCTTCACGACGAGCTCGCTGCGCCACGAGGTCGACTTCATCTCGCGTAGATAATTGAATTCCTAGGTGACCAAATGGGCCAAGTTGTGGTTGAGGCGCTTTTTGATGGTCGGGCAAGCTGGCTAACACCAAAACAAACGGATGTTGCGCTGCCTCGGGATGCGACAGCCATGCAACATCTGCGTCATCTTCATGTCGTTCGTCTAATAAACGCAACGGCGTATAGCGCTCGTACCAAGCTATAGAACGTTCAAGATTTTGTACTGGTAAAGCAACGTGCGTCCAGCGAGGGAACACGGTCATTTGTGTTAAGGCCGCGCCATGTATTTGTCGATGGTTTCGTGCAAGTGACGCGTACGGATTTCTTGGTAGTTACCCAGAGTTTCTGCGGTGCGCATGCTGCCCTTAAACCCACGTGTTTGCGCAGCGAGGTTGTCGGTGTCTTGGTCGAACACTCCGCCAAGCCCAGGATCCATTCCCGGCGCACTTGCGTAGCTGTCTTTAAAGTCGAGGTGACACACTTTTGCTGGTGCCGGAATATTTCCGTCGACAGGGTGCGGGCGCAAGAACAACAAATCGAATGTGCACTCATCGGGATTATCGGGGTTAGGCAAGAACCGGTACGTAAGCGGAATACGAGCACCGGGGAAAAAGAAACCGTTCGGAAAGACAAAATACTCAATGGAGTCAACGGTGTCGGCAACTTTGAACTCGGAATAATCGGCTCCGTACTTTTCACCGAGCTGCACCTTGGAAAGTTGTGCGTACACGTCGCGCGCAGTTTTACCTTCGGGGATTTTCGGAGTTTCCATGCCGGGTTTGAATTTGCGACCTAACAAGAAATCTAAAATTTCTTGTTCTGTTTGTTGGTTGGCAATATGCGGGCTCTGTGTTCCTGATGTGTGCATAAAGCGCGAAATGTGTTCACCAAATACGTCGTACTGCGCATTGGCGTCGCCTGTTGCGCGCAAACCCTGAGGATGCGTTTTGTACACGTGATACGCCTCGAGGAATGCAGCCATGCCAGCTTTCCAGTTGCACGGCAAACGTTTCTTAATATGCAGTTCTACATAGCGTTTTGAGAGATCCCATGGCCCTTGGAAATGATCGGGCAAGACACCGAGGTAGTCACGCAACGGGCCAGCGGTGGGGTCGAAGTTCACAAATACGAATCCGCCCCATGTGTCGACCTGAATTTCTGGCATCTCAAGATCGTCATCAGACAAATGTGGAAAGTCCCACCGACAAGGCAACGACGCAATTTTTCCTGTTGTCGACCATGCCCAACCGTGATACGGGCACGTGAAGCGGTTTGCATTGCCTTGGTCGCCTGATGGTTTCAGTTGCGTTCCACGATGCAAGCAAAAGTTGTTGAACGCACGAATTTTTCCTTGGGGGTCGCGCACAAGAATGATGGAACGTTGCCCAACGTCGTATACGTGGTAGTCGCCTTCGTTGGGAATGTGTTCTTCGCGACAGGCCCACTGCCACGCCCGCATGAAAACTTTTTCAAATTCAAGTTCTGCAAATTCTTTCGAGGTATAGCGGTGGTAACCAATGGGCTCACTGCCGCGGTAGCGATATTCGCTTTCCAGCATTTGTGCCGGAACACCCGTTTCATCACGCAAAACGAGGTCTCGATAGCTTGGCCCCGGGCAACGATGATCGCCGAAGGCAACATTAGGATCTGGCAGTGATTGCTCCATACAGACAGGGTAACCCATGCGTCAAGTTGCCCGAGAGGCGCAGAAACCTTGGCTAAAGTGCACAAATGATCAAGAAATTTCTTGCACTCACCATTGTGTTTCTCGTTGCCACATTTCCGACGACGTGGCTCCTCATGCTTTTCCTTGGCAACATCGGTAGCCACGTCTCGTACTGGGGAACATTGCCACTCGGCATTTTGGGCTCAAGCCTGTTGGCAGGAGCGAGCCGCTCCGGCGGCCATGGCCACTAGCTAGTCGTCTTTCTTGCGACGCCCGGTGAGCTTCGCCAACAAGAAGCCAATGAGCATTGACGTCAGCACTAATACAAAAAGTGGCAATTCGGGTTTAACAAAAATGAGGTTCATTTTTGACTTGTCGCTATTGAGCACCACAAAGAGCACGGCCACAACCGCCAAGAGACCCCAGCTCACTTGCTGAAAACTAATATTTGATTTCTGATTTTCTTTATCTGGTTGATTCATACGACTTCCTTTTCACCATGTGACTCACTGCGAGAACTACCAGCAAAAACGATGCTACAAAAAAGAGTTGCACACCGGCTTGATTCAGACCGTTAGTCAGTTCACGGTACACATGCAACGGAGTTTCATTACCCGCACCGAGAGTGCCCTCGTAAATGTTTTCGCATATTTTTACTGCTGCAACCACCGACGCCGCCCCCAGTATCCACGCCACCGACACCAACTTTGCACCTCGCCATTTGTTGCGCGCAGCCCAAACAATGAGAACTGAGAGAAGCAGTGCAAACAACGGCAGCAGCGTTGCGCTTTTTTGCAAAACCTCTACCCACCCACGAACGCTCTGCAGTGTTTCAGGCTGAATGAATTCAATTGAGTAGTCACTGCCGATGAACGACACGTCTTTGAGAAATACTGCGCCTTTTGCAACAAGCGCATCGATGGCAGCCTGAATAAAGGACTGCAAACTCAATACCCCGGCAACAACAGTATTTGCCACGCCGTCTCCTGTGAGTACCTGCTTGATAGCAACGTGTCCTAGCCGCACCGCCCCGCTCCACAACGAAGGGAAAGCACTGCTTTCAACTAACTCCCCCACCAGACTCATTACTAGCTTTTGAAACGCAGCGTTTGACTTTTCTGCTAAAAAATCAAGTTGTCCAGGCAAATACGCACCTAGTCGACCATCTATATCTGCAGCGGCAACAACAGCTTGCGTGATTTTCTCAGACACCTCTTGTTGCACCACAGGGTCACTTGCAAGCGGACTCACAGTTTTTACAAAGTAGTCGGTATTTGTTACTTGCTTATTTGCCCACACCGCAATTGACGACAACAGCACTGCAACGATGAGCAAGACAGACAACAAATACGGAATAGCTTTTCTCATTGTTAATGCTGAATAGTCATGCCGCCGTCGACCACAACAACAGCTCCGTTCACAAATGACGAAGCCGGCATGGCCAAATTCAATGTCATGTGAGCCACTTCTTCTGGTTCGCCATAGCGCTTCAATGGCACTTTGCGATGTGCGTACTTTGCTTTCGCATCAGTCGGTATGTCTGCGGTCATGTTGGTGTTAATAGGGCCAGGGCACACTGCATTCACCGTTATTCCATAACGCCCGAGTTGTGTAGCCATACTTTTCGTGAGGCCCACCACACCATGTTTTGCTGCCGTGTACGCAGCTAATCCTGGCGTTGCCACTATTGCTTCTGTTGAAGCAATGTTAATTATGCGTCCTGCAATTTCTGCACTACGCATATGAGGAACCACGAGCCGAATGAAATGTGCTTGTGCACTGACATTCACTGCCAACGTGTTATCCCATGCCAATGAAAACTCATCGTCATCTGCGAACACCGAAGAGCCCACGCTAATTCCTGCGTTGTTCACCAAAACATCTATCACTCCGAATTGAGACAAGCAGGCGTCAACAACTCGGCGGCGATCGGCGTCGGACGTAACGTCGGCCACTACCCCTACAACGTTGTTTGCACCATGCACTGCAGTAATTTCTGCAACTACTTTTGCCACACGCTCTTCACCTAAGTCGGCAACCACTACTCGTGCACCTTCATCGGCGAAAAGATGTGCTGTGGCGCGACCCATGCCGCTTGCTGCACCCGTAACAATGACTGCCTTGCCCGCAACCGACCTATTGAACTGAGTGAGCCTTTTCGTCACGCCTTGCGCCATTCAGTGCGGCCACCCATGCCATATTGCGGCAAATAGATGGCCCTGTATGGCTCAATACGCATAAACCCTGTGTCTGGGGAGTTCTCTGGTCCGCCTGGTGCAAATGCGTTGAGGTCATAGTCAAAAACGCCATTCCACAAACGCTTTTTTGTTTCCACATCGGAATGCAAAGTGGCGATTCCCCACACTTCTACGCCGTCACCGCTTTCGGTGACCTGCCAATGAAAGGCGACGTGATTGTTATGGGCAATATTCTTTGACTTCACTGACGAGTTGCCCACCAGCACCCACAGCGCATCGCCTTCCCAGCATGGGTGCACAGGAACCACATCGGGCCTGTTGTCTTTACCCACTGTTGCAAGGTGCGCCCACGGGCTGAGCTTTGTTGCCGCATTCTTGATGAGCTCTAAGTTTTCGTGAGGAAATGTTTTCGAAGACACCATTACCTACCGAGGTCACGTGCAGTAAGGAGCCCTTCAAGACCAACAGGTCGTAAAAAGGTGGGGTGCCCTGCCCATACTTGAATGCAGTCTCCCGTGCGTCCCTGCGGACCTTCATTAATGAGCTCCACAACAACTGCAGCTACATCGGCAGGCATCATTGTTCCGGCAGGTGTTGGTTTGTCGCCAACAAAACCCAAATACATCGGCGTAGCAGTAGCACCCATACCAAATGAGTTCACGCGCACACCGTGCTCGGCGAGGCCGCGCGCCCATGTATTGGTGAGACCTTTAATTGCCCACTTCGATGAGTCATAGACATCGAACCCGTTGCCTCCAACAGGTGAACGTTGCAGGTCTTTCCATTTGCAGTCGTCGGTGTGGTCGTGAGTGACGACCGGGTACCCGCAGTTATGAATGTGGTCGGTGGTGATGTTGATGAGGTCGCCACCTTGTTTAATGAGGTGTGGAATTGCCGCACGTCCAGTGAGGTACACGCCGCGATAATTCACGCCAATGACGGCATCGAAGTCGTCAACTGTTTTCTCCCATGAATCTTTTGTTGGTGCCGTTATGCGCACAACTCCCGCATTGCTAATGACCAAGTCGAGACCACCAAGGGCTAATGCCGCATCGTCTACAAACTTTTTAATTTGCTTTTCATTAGCGACATCGGCAACTGCGCTATACGACTTCACGCCAATTGTTTTCAATTCGTCGGCAACGGCACTGACTGAACTACTGATATCGCATATCGCCACATCGGCTCCTGCCTGCGCCAAGGCCAGTGCAAAAGCTTTCCCGAGTCCATCTGCTGCCCCGGTCACAAGTGCCCGGCGTCCTTTTAATGATGCGTTCATGTCCCGACGTTAGTCCGCCTAGAACACCCCAAGTTCAGCCGACGTATAGTGAGGTATCGGCCAAAAGGTTTGGCATACCTACCATTCTCACTAAGGACTACCAATGTCACTTGTTGAAGATCTCCGCAAAACAGTTATTGCCTCATACGAAGTTGATGCCGAAACCGCATCAACACAGTCTTTTGACTTTCCGCTCATGCCACTGGGCACCGCCTACGACATGGGTCGCGATGCCAATGGCATTCCACTGTTCGATCCGCGCATTTTCGACTCGCGCGAATTTCAACGCAACCCCTACCCGTACTACCGCATCTTGCGCGATCACTACCCCGTGTACCACGACAAATTGCATAACTGCTATTTCGTCACGCGCTACAACGACATTGCCGAGTGCTATTTCGATGGCCTTGGTTACAACACCATTCCTAAAGGCAGTTCCAACCACGTTCTCGGGAACACGCAACTTGAACTCAGCGGCATTGAACACAGCCGGCGCCGCAACCTCTATGGTCGCCACTTAGTAGGCGCTGCACTCACCAAGCGCATTGGTGCCATCTGCAAACTTGCCAATGAGATGATTGATGAATGGTTTAACCCTGCATCGGGAATGACTGAATACGACCCCGCAACAGGCAAGTACACCATGGAGCTTGGTAAAGCATTTGCGAATGAGTTCCCCATACGCGTGGTGTGTCAGGTGCTTGGCTTTCCCGACGAAGCCCGCGACAAGTTCTACTACTGGTACAAGTACATGATGGGCGGCATTGGTGGCCGCGACTATGAGCAAAAAGGCCTCATGGCGCGCCAAGATCTTGAAGATTTTGTTGAGAGCATCGTTGAAGAACGCCGCTTAAAGCCGAACTTCTTGCTCGACGATGAAGGTAACGAAGTTGCACCCGACATCATTTCTGAACTGTGCAAAACAGTGGTCGACGGCGACGTGCTTTCCACTGAGGAAATCACGTCCAACATTGCTCTCATTGTTGGTGGCGGTGGTGAAACCACACGTGGTGCCATTTTGAACATGTGGTATCTGCTGTTGCAGCACCCCGACCAAATGGAAGCGGTTCTCAACAACGACCCATTGTGGGACGCGGCATTCCACGAGACACTGCGCCACTCTTCTTCTATTGGTGGCCAACCACGCCAGAACACTTTCGATGTTGAACTACAAGGCGTCAAGGTTCCTGCTGGTTCTCTCATGCATATGGTCGACTTCTCGGCTAACCACGACGAACGCATCTTTGCCGACCCAGAGAAGTTCGACATTTTCCGTAACGACCTCTACAGCGAAAAGATCCTCCGCTCCGGCTACAAAAAAGATGGACGCACCAACCACATGGCCTTTGGCGTGGGGCCACACCTCTGCCCAGGAGCATGGATCTCACATCAAGAAGGAAGTATTGGCTCAAGCATCATGTCGAAGCGCATCAAAAATGTGCGCATTGCCACCGAGCGCATGGCCAAAGATATCGACGGTGTTTCACTTGCTCCCATTGGTCTTGGTGCAATTAACGAACTCTGGCTTGAATTTGAGGCAATGTAAATGTCGAGCGATTATGGCTCACCAACTGTTGAGCATGAAGCATCGGCCGGTGACGACGAAGCTGGTTACCGCAGTTACGAGGTGTACCAACGTGAGCGTGTTGGTTCGCCACCTCCCGTTAAACCCGGGCAATTGCGCACGCAAGACTATTTAGACGACCCCTACACGCTTCTTGCAAACCTTCGCCACTACGGCCCATCGTTTCGCGACTGGCAGGGCAATGCATTTTGGATTACGCACTACAACGACGTCACTTCCGTACTTGTAGATAGTGCAAACTTTGCCACTCGCTCAAAGCGTTGGTTTTATGGTCTTGCATCATTTGGTCGCGACTTACGCAACAACGTGCCCTTTCTCACCGCGCAAGCTGCCGGCATCGACAAACACTCGCCAACAGTTGCACACGAACTCGTACAAGCATTTGCATCGCGAGGAAGTGCCGACCTCGCCACCGAATTTGCTGCAGTATTTCCCTTGCAATTACTGGGTCGCACATGGGGTATCCCCGATGCAGACCTTCCTGTGTTCGCCGAGCGCTACTTACGCATGCAACGTGGTTTTAGGTGGAACACCGCCAACCAAGAAGCTGGCAAGCAAGCAATGCTGCAGCTTGTTGAATACTTCACGCCGTTGCTTACAGCACGCCGCGCCGACCCGCAAGACGATGTGTTGTCAACACTTGCCACATTAGAAATGGACGGCCCTGCAATTGACGCCCACGACATTGTTGCCACGTTGTTAGAAGGCGACCACGAAACACTCCACGGCGCACTTGCCAATATGTGGTTCTTGTTGCTCACGCATCCTGAACAACTCGACATGGTGAACAACACCCGTCGCTTAGTGAAATACGCGTACCTAGAAACACTTCGCCATTCCACCCCCGTGTTGAGTGGAGAGCGATTTGCCAAACGTGAAGTGGAACGCTTTGGGTTACTCATTCCCGAAGGTGCGTTAGTGATTTGTTCCGCAGCTGGCGCCAACCGCGACGAAACTATTTTCGCCAATGCCGACCAATTCATTGTTGGCCGTAAAGACCTCGTGCAACGCGAGCCTCGTGGCCAATATCGCGCCGATGGTTTGCCTGCAGGCATCACGCCGGCACTTGGTACACCTTCTAAGTTCCCTGCTCTACCAGTAGGCAGGCCGCGTTCGCTCTATGCCATCACGCGCGATGTAGCAACCATTGCTTCGCACGCACTTCTCGATGCAACGAGCAACTTGAAGTTGGCACCCGGTGCACAACCCGTGTTGAAGTCACGCGGCTACGGCGAACTGCATACGTGCTGGCACCTGCCAGTAACTTTCACCAGCAAATAGTTGAGTTATTGGGCTTTATTGCCCGCCCGACACCACGATGTTCTGACCCGTTACCCACGAACCTGCTGGGGAAGCAAGCCATACCACTGCAGCTGCACAGTCGGTTGGTGTACCCAAGCGGCCAATGGGAACTCGTGCGGCAATAGCAGGCAACATTTCCTCGGTAATTCCACCAATTTTGAAGGTCGACTCGGTGGGTACGTTGCCAGGCGACACGATGTTGGAACGAATACCCTTTGGCCCTAGCTCGGTTGCCATGGTCACCGACAATGCGTTCATGCCAGCTTTAGCTGAACCATACGCACTGAAGTTCACAGCAGCTTTCAAAGCAGCAATGGAAGAGATACCGATAAGGCATGAGCCTGGCTTCATAATTGCCGAACATGCACGCGAGGCAACGAAGTGTGGGCGCAAGTTCAATGCATGTTGGTTGTCCCAGTGCCATTCAGGGAATTCATCGAATGAGAAGTTGCCGGGGTGATCTGATGTGCCTGCGTTGCTTACCCATGTGTCGATGCGACCGAATGTGCTCATTGCGGTATCGACAAGAGTAGGAACAGTTTCCGCAGCAGTGATGTCGGCAACAACCTTGATGGCCTTGCGTCCACGCTTGGCAATTTGCGCTGCTACTTCATCGAGTTCATTTTCACGGCGGGCAGTAATGACTACGTCGGCACCGGCATCGGCCAAACCAAGTGCTATACCACGACCAATTCCTCGGCCAGCACCTGTTACGACGGCAACCGTGCCATCGAGACGGAAGAGATCCATGACATTGGCGTCTGCTGGGTCGAGTGGGGTCTGAGTACGGGAAAGGTTTTGAGACATGGCAAACTTTGACACATCATTAGAGGAGGAAAAGAATTGAACGACTCAGCTACCCCACCAGGCGCACTTGCCAACCCCAAAGGGTTTAAGTTTCCCGGTGGCAAATACACCATTGCCCATTGGGAAAACTTCCTGCTCACCGATTGCACTACGTCGGCGCAGCTTCCCGACAAGCTTGTGCACCCGGTTGCACTCTTCCATGTGCCCATCCTCGGCTCTGGCGTGAACATCGCAAAACTGTTTGAAGTGTGCGGAGCAGAAGGCCCAGGCTCGGTGGGTCTCGATGGCTACGACTGGGAATACTTCAACAACTTGCGCATCGACATTGAATACGACGTGCAAGGTTCCATCATTCATTGGGAAAATCATGTTGATGAAAATGGCGTTGGCTACGACGCAATGAAATTTCAAATTGAGTTGCGCGATGGCAACACACTTGCTGCGCGCATTACCAACTCATGGCGCTTTCGCCGTGGTGGCTATAAGCAAGCTCTAGTTGCAAAAAATGCAGATGAAGCAACCGCGCAACCACTCGCAACGTTCCCCGAATTTCACGTTGATGGTGTGAGCGCAGAACGCATGAAAACAATGGCAGCAATTTTGCGCGACCCCTATCGCGTGCACTGGGATCGCGAAGCAACAACTGAGATGGGCTTGAAGGGTCGCGTGATTAACCAAGGTCCACTCAACTTGAGCTACATCGTCAACTCCATTCATTCCTTTGCCGGCCCAGGTTCTGTGCGACGCCTCACCGTTGCCTTCCATCGTCCGGTTTTCGACGACGATGTGCTGGTTGCTGGCGGCGAAGTGCTGAGCACAACCGACGGTGTGAGTACCTGCAATGTGTGGCTGAAGCGCGGCGATGAACTGATGGTCACGGGAACAGCAATGGTCGGAGCCGCGTCTTAAAATTTCTCATTATCTGATCTACTTGTAGTCCACAAACAAAACCCCCTCAAAAGCGTGCATTTGAGGGGGTTTTGTGTTGAAACGGCCTGTGTACCGACGAGTAGTTTTTACAATTTGCAACCTGACGTAACGACATTTCATTTCCAGTTCAACCCCTGTCGTTCTGCGTTTACTTTTTGATGTGACAATGGTTATAGTTGTTTCACCGGCATGCCGGTTGTCACATCAATCGGGCCAATCGGCTCAACCTATAGGGGGAATATTGAAGAACCAAAAGAGGAAATTGTTGGTTCCCATTGCACTTGCTGTTTCAGCAGCACTTGCATTCGGAACAACATCCGTGTCAGCTAAGGCTGGCAACGGAGCAGTAAAAGCAGCTGCTAAGTGTGCAACACCACTGAACCCAGCGCTTGACAAAAAAGATGGTGCCGGAGCAGCTCTTCTTGCACGCGCAATTGCATGCGGAAATAGCAACCCAATGAAGGCATCAGGCTCCGCAATCAAGATCGGCCTTTTGAACCCAGAAGGTCCAGTTATCAACTTCCCTGAGTATCGCATTTCAGCACAAGCTGCAGTCGACTACATCAACAAGGAACTTGGCGGCATTGGTGGCGACCCTGCAACAGGTAAGCCTGGAAAGCCAATCAAACTAGAAATTTGTAAGTACAACGCGTTAGTTCCTGCGGAACTTCCAGGTTGTGCCAACAAGTTGGCAGCAAAGAAGCCTCTTTTGGTGTTTGCAACTTTGGCCTTTGGTTCCGATCACATCGCGATCTTCACCAAGACCAAGACTCCAATCATCATCGGAACACCAATCTTCCCAACTGACTTCTCAACCCCTGGCGCATACGCCATCGGTGGTGGCGGCGGTTGCTTGGGTGTTCACTTAGGACTCGTTTGGTATGCAACTCAAGTAATGAAGAAGACACGTGTAGCAGTGCCCTGGGCAAAATCTGCTCCTGGTATCTTCTGCTTCAACGACCTCGAGGCAAAGCCACTCGACACACTTGCTGGAAAAACCTTGTCTGGAACAAAAATTGTTTCAACATCGAAGTTCCTTGGTAAGTCACCAACACTCACCTATGAGCAGTACCCAATTCTGACAGGTGCAGCCGACGTGAGCCCAGAAGCAACAAAGATCATGGCATTCAAGCCAGACGTGATGATTTACTCTAACCAAGGTTCAGAATGCTGGACCATGGTGAACGCACTCATCAAGTTGGGTTGGACTCCTGAAACATTCCCCATCGTGCTCACCGGTGCTTGCATCGACTTAGTGACAATGGGCAAACTTGGAGACAAGATCAAGGGCATCGTTACCATCGGTGGATTGAGCATTCTTGACCCAGATGCACTTACTGGTGCATACAAGACAGATGCTCTTACCTACGGAACCAAGATGTTCACCTACTCCAAGGACCGCAAGCTCACCGGAACAGGCTTTGCAACGCAAGGCTTTGGTGGCATCATGACCATCTGGCAGATTGCTCAAGCAGTAAAGGGCGAATTGACTGCAAAGGCAATGACCGACATCTTGAAGAATACAAATGGCCACCGCTCATTTGGTTCAACAGGTCTTTACTGCAAGCAAGCGTTCGCGCCATACACCTCTGTATGTGCAAGCCAAGTAAGTGCCAGCATTTGGGACGGAACAGCGCTTAAGGCCGACAAGAAAAACCAGAACTTCACTGGCTTGCCCTTGCTCGGCAAGGGTGATGCACTTCGCCTTGCTGAAGTAAAATAATTAGTACGCAATACATATTGAATAACTGAAAAAGGGGGAGGTGCTCCTCGGAACACCTCCCCCTTTTTTATATCTCAAATCACATTAAAAGCTGAGGCGACATCGTTGCCCAGTTGCAGAACAGCGGGGGGAAATGAAAGAAGCAATTGCTTATTCAATTATGGGTTTAGGAGCTGGGGGTTTCTATGCCCTCATGGCGATGGGGGTCGTTGTTGCATTCAAAGGCTCCGGCGTTATTAACTTTGCCCATGGTGCACTTGCGATGTACATCGCATTCCAGTTTTATTATTTAAGGTCAGAGGGAATTTTCCATTTACCTTGGTTCGATATTCTCCCCACATCGTGGCTCAACTTGCCCGTCAGGTTTAATCTGACCGATGGTCAGCCGATGAACTTTTGGCTGGCTGCATTACTTGCAATATTCACCTCGCTTCTGCTTGGTGCAATTATTCACTTCTTAGTTTTCCGGCCACTGCGCAATGCTGCACCACTCGGAAAAGTGATTGGCGCTGTTGGTGTCATGACCTACCTCCTCGGTCTTGCATCAATTCAGTACGGATCCATTATTCCGAACCCCGAAGCGGTTCTCTTTAAAGACAAACTCTTTCAGAACTTCCTCGGCCTTGGATTACCAGTTTCCGTCGAGGCACTTGCCCTCGCTGCTTCCGCAGTAATTATTGGTGCAGTGTTGTGGGCAATCTTTCGCTTCACTCGCGTTGGTCTTGCAACGCGTGCTGCCGCAGGAAACGAAAAAGGCGCCGTATTGCTCGGATACTCTCCGGAAAGACTCGCCCTTTTCAACTGGCTTCTCGCCGCTCTGCTCGCTGGCGCAGCCGGTGTTTTAGCCGGAACGGTAACGGGCTCATTGACCGTCGGTAAATTTACCGCACTCATCGTTCCAGCCCTCGGAGCAGCACTCATTGGCGGCATGTCCTCCATTCCGCTCGCAATTGCTGGTGCGTTAATTATCGGTATGTTGCAAACCTTCACAAGCACCTGGATGGTGGGCGAATCTTGGTTCCCATCGTGGCTGCAATCGGGAGCGCGCGATGCCATTCCGCTCATCATCATTGTTGCTGTGCTCTTTTTGAAGGGCAAGTCACTCCCCGTGCGTGGCAACATTGAAGAGAAGCGTTTGCCACTTGCTCCGTACCCGAAGCGAATTGGCAAATACGTTGCCATTTTTGTACCGCTTGGTTTCCTCTTTGCTGCAGGTCTTCCCGGAGACTTCCTCTGGGCTGGCCTTACCGGCAGTTGGGGCTTTGGTTTCACCACCAGCTTGGTAGCGGCAATGTTTGGTCTCAGCTTTGTAGTTCTTGCTGGTTATGTAGGGCAAATCTCGCTCGTACAAATTTCGCTAGCTGGAACAGCGGCATTTATTACCGCGCGATTTGTGGCTAACGAAGGGCCCTCCGATGCAAACCCGTTTGCCGTTGGTGGCCCGAACTGGCCATGGCCTATTGCCTCAGCGATCGGTGTCATTGTGGCCATCATTGTGGGGCTCATCGTGGCAGTTCCCGCGTTGCGTATTCGCGGTGTACAACTTGCAGTTGTCACCATTGCGGCTGCCATCTCAATGTGGACACTGTTCTTCGACAACCCTTCGGCAACGAAACTACAAGGTGGCTCTGCCTACCAATTTGGGGCACCTACCTTTTTCGGGGTCGACATCGGATCCACCAGTAGTTCTGGCCTCACCGACAACCCCAAGTTCACTTTGTTCTGCCTCGTCGTTTTGGCTGGCCTGTGCACCATGGTTGCCAACTTGCGCCGCGGTTCTACTGGCCGCCGTTTCTTGGCGGTACGAGCAAACGAACGTGCTGCTGCATCGGCTGGAGTAAGCGTCCAAAGTACAAAATTGTTGGCTTTTGGAATTGCTGCTGCAGTTGCAGGAATCGCCGGCGTTATGACCGCTTATCAAACAGGTACCACTGCTGCAACGAGCTGGGAATACGGCATTGGGTTGTCAGCATTGGCGTTTTGCTACCTCGGTGGCATCACCTCTGTTAACGGAGCCATCTTGGGCGGAATGCTTGCCGGTGGTGGAATCATCGCCGACTTTGGCGCTTACCACTCACCAGGGCTCTACTCATACACCGCAATTCTTGGTGGACTCGGAATGATTCTGACCGCAATTATTCACCCTGCTGGTCAGGCATCTATTTTCCAACCACTCATGCGCCATTTCGGCTCATGGCTGTTGGTTGCTCGAGGCAAAGAATGGGGCGCGGTCTTTATGCGCCTCTGGCCATTCCTTCTTGGCGGCGGTATCTGGGGAGCCATTGGTATTAACCCATGGCGCACCGACAACTGGAGTCGCGGTTGGATGATCCTTCTCGGCATCCTCATCGTGCTCTTCGTGCGCAACATCGTTACCCAAGTCAAAGCAGCGAAAGCCGCTAAAGCACTACCCGATACCAACAGTCTCCAGGAGGTGACAGCATGAGTGCACTACTCGAAACAAACGAACTCACCGTTTCCTACGGGGGGTTGCATGCAAACTCCAATGTCAACATCAAAGCCGAAAAAGGCAAGCTCACCGGGTTAATTGGGCCGAACGGTGCCGGCAAGACCACGTTCATCGACGCCATCACCGGCTTCACCAACGTGTCGTCGGGTCGTGCAGAGTTCGACGGTAGTGATCTTGCAGGCGTTGTCCCTTCAGATCGCGCAAAGAGAGGCCTGGTACGTACCTTCCAGTCACTCGAATTGTTCGAAGACTTAACGGTATGGGACAACCTCGTGGTGATGGCAGAAACGACCAAATGGTGGTCGTTTCTTGCCGACATCGTGAAGCCAAACCGCGTACTTGGTATTGAAGAGCAAGCCGAATGGGCGCTCAACTTGTTGGGTCTCGCTGAACACCGCGACAAGCTCACACTCGACTTGTCGCATGGTCAACGCAAGTTGGTGAGCGTGGCTCGTGCACTTGCCGCCAAGCCCAGCATGTTGTTGCTCGATGAGCCTGCAGCTGGTCTTGATACTGTGGAAAGTCAACAGCTCGGAAAACACTTACGTGAAATTCTGAAGCAAGACATCAGCATCTTCCTCATCGACCACGACATGGGTCTTGTGCTCAGTGTGTGCGACTACATCTATGTGCTCGACTTCGGCAAAATTATTGCTGAGGGAACGCCCGAAGAAGTACGAAACAACCCAGAAGTAAAGCGTGCTTACCTTGGTGAGACCGCTGGTGAAATGCAAGCAGAAGGTGGCGCTGCAGCAGCACGCTCACTTAGTGGAGAAGGGTGAACAACATGAGCGAATCAACACTCAACATCGTCAACTTGAACGCTGGCTACGGCGGTATTCCTGTTGTCCGTAGTCTCAGCATTCACGTGAACCCAGGCGAAGTAGTGGCACTACTTGGGCCAAACGGCGCAGGTAAAACCACAACATTGCTCACCATCTCGGGCATCTTGAAGCCCATTGCAGGCGACATTCACCTTCTCGGTAGCACCACCATTGGTGATCGCCCCGAGAAAATTGCGCGCCGTGGGCTTGCACACGTGGCTGAAGACCGCTCACTGTTCTTCGACCTCACTGTGCAGGAAAACCTTCGCCTTGGCCTCACGGGAAACCGTGAGACTCGTGGCAAGGCCCAAGAAAACGCACTCGACATGTTCCCCGCACTTCGACCACTTCTCAGCCGTCGTGCTGGCTTGTTGTCGGGTGGCGAGCAGCAGATGCTGGCAATGGCCCGCGGTCTTGCTTCTGAACCAAAAATGCTTTTGGTCGACGAAATGAGCCTTGGTCTTGCCCCCATCATCGTGGAGCGCATGTTGCCCATCGTTCGTCGTATTGCCGACGACACGGGCGCAGGCGTACTCATGGTGGAACAGCACGTTGGCTTGGCATTGTCGGTTGCCGACCGTGGCTACGTACTTGCCCATGGTGAACTCACCATGGAAGGTTCTGCTCAGCAACTCCGCGACAACCAGTCGTTGCTGGAGGCCAGCTACCTCGGTGGCGAAGCTCACTAGAAACACTTTAAAAAGACCCCAGTCGCGAGGCTGGGGTCTTTTTTATTACCCCACTACATGTTGAGCACTGTTGCGCATGATCTGTTATTCGCTTGCGCCACAACGGCGAGTACTCCCCCTTCCAGTCTTGGAGAAGTCCAAGAAGTGCTTCGCAGGAATAGTGATACGTGGTTGCGAGCTCTAATGCTGCGCACGACTGCGCTAAGCGCCCCTCTACACGATGGTGAAGTTTGTATACGTTGCTTAGTGAAATATTCAGCTGGTCTCCAATTTGTTGCCAGCTCAATTCTCTGCTCACAAACATTTCCAGAAATAAGCGATCTCGACTATTCAAACCACAACTCGCTCGTTCAACTATGGAGTAACTCTGACTATTGCAAACTGATTCTTCTGGCTCCGCAGTTTCACATTCAGTCGCTGTAAACAACAGGCGTTGGGAAATCCGCAAATACTTATACGACTCATTCTTTGCTATCGCGCACACCCACGATTCAAGCTTTTTGCTGTCGCGAAGCTGATCAATGCGTTCACTTGCTCGTAAGAAAGTTTCTTGTACAACATCGTCGCTTGCTCCTTGTACCCCCAAGCGGCGTAGCACCACGCATCTCACATCATGCTCACAGTCGGTGTAGAGCATCTGAAGCCCCAGTGCACTGTGCTGTTGCAAAGCGGCGACTACTACTGCGCGACGGCAAGCGGTGCGTACCGATTGCAGTTCTTGAAGATCCATATGCACACCCCCATGGCATTGGAATTTCTTGTGAAAGTAACCCCTCATTTCGTTCTTGTGAAGGGTTCTCTTACTTTGCCTAATACATATGGCTTTGCTCCGCCTCGGCTGTATATTTCTGCAGTGGCTCGTCGTCGTTTCTCTGCAGCTCTTGCGCTCTGCGCTGGTCTGATTGCCCTCCCCTCACTCATCAATATTCCTTCCGCCGAGGCAAAGTCGGCAAACGAATCATTTATTGTCAACCGTGTACGCACAAAAGACCCTGTGGTGTTCATCACCATTGACGATGGCTCCGTCATCACAGATGGTCTAGTAAGACTTCTTCTTTCGAAGAAAATTCCTATTACAAACTTTGTTCTGTCGGAAGCTCTGAAAACACATTGGAAGGCTCTCCACCGCATTCAGCGCCCAGGTACATCTTTCGAAAATCATTCTGAAACACATCGCTTGATGAGCTCGCTTTCACTGAAAGAACAGACGAGCGAAATTTGTAGAGCCAACGAACATGTTCGGGGAAACTACAAGAAAATCCCAGTCTTTTTCAGGCCACCGGGCGGTTCTCACAACAGCGACACAGTCATTGCGGCCAAGAAGTGTGGGATCAAGAAAATTGTGATGTGGAACGTTGAAGCCGACCGGGGGAAAATTGTGAGATCTGGTGGGGGGTCCATTCAGCGTGGCGACATTATCTTGTTGCATTATCTCAATAGTTTGGAATCGAGCCTGAAGGTTGTGCTCGCTGAAATCAAACGCCTTGGGTTACGGCCTGCATCGCTGCGCGACTACCTTGCACCTCAACCTTCACCTGTGCCCACCACAACAACAATGCCCCAATAGCACTGCTTGCATATATACCCCTAGGGGTATATAGTGACGACATGCAAATACCTACAGAAACCACCGACGACCTCCAAAAACGCCTCCGTCGCATTGAGGGCCAAATTCGCGGAATCCAACAAATGCTGAGCGAAGAGCGCGATTGCCGCGAAGTCGTTACTCAAATTTCTGCAGCAAATAAGGCGCTAGAGCAGGTGGGTTTCAACTTGGTAGCAGCCGGCCTCACCTGGTGTGTCTCGAACCCAGAGCAGTCGAAAAAAGAGGGCTACTCCATCGAAGATGTTCAAAAAATGTTTGTGAAACTGGCTTAGGAGATCATCATGACTCAAACAATTACTCCG
>JBIKNT010000052.1:0-8332 GCA_044358465.1 Ilumatobacteraceae bacterium | reverse complement strand
CGATTGTGCGGCACGAATTTCAACAACGGGCGCAATAAGTGACGAAATGTCGTCGGATGACAAGAAATGCTCAACCACAGTTACTTCACTGTTTTCCGCTGCATCGATAATGAGACGCGGTGCAGCGAGTACTCCAGAAACAGAAAGGGTTCTCGTAATTTCAACAGGGCTTGCGTACGACCGCCCACGCTCAGTTTTAACGGTGATGATGTCGGCATGTGCCCCGCTGCAATGGATGGCGTTAATTTCAGCAAATGCATCAACGGGAATGGGCATGGCTACGCCACACTCGCCGGCCGCAGCACCTTGGGTGACAATGCCAGCAACATCGGCTGGAGCATCGACTCGGTTGTCGACCGTACCGGCAACATATGCGTTGAGGTCAAGTTCTTCAATACGGCTATAGCGCCATATTTCTTCTTCAACTGTGGGTAATACCACGCCTGGGTAGTGAGCAAGACTGCTCATTTTTTTCCTCCAAATCGCCACCAACGGCGACGCTTTTTTGTGTTTGAAAACTCTTCTATAAAACCACGACCAGCGGCATTGACAATTTCTTCTGCAGCATCGAGAACCGCTGCAGCCGAACCATCGTCGAGACCTGGTGGCTCAGCAGGCGTGCGCGGGGCAATTGCACTTCCGTGAACCCAAGCAACGTCGGCTAACCGACGCTCGTACAACGCACAACCTTCCGGACAACGCCATGGTGCATCGGGAGCCGCGTCGAGCGTGCACTTACGTACTGCATCGCCATTGGCGTAGGTACGTGTTTCGTAGTGCTTGCATTCGGTTCGCATTGGCATCAGCCAACCGAACCTTCCATCTGCAACTCGATGAGTCGGCTCCATTCCACTGCGTATTCCATTGGCAATGTACGAGTAACTGGTTCGATGAATCCGTTGACCACCATGCTCATGGCTTGTTCTTGCGAAAGACCACGGCTCTGGAGATAAAAGAGTTGCTCATCGGCGATTTTTGACACTGTGGCTTCGTGACCAATTTGAGCATCGCGCTC
Organism: Ilumatobacteraceae bacterium; assembly: GCA_044358465.1. Taxonomy (GTDB): domain Bacteria; phylum Actinomycetota; class Acidimicrobiia; order Acidimicrobiales; family Ilumatobacteraceae; genus F1-20-MAGs119. The sequence goes on along the minus strand of JBIKNT010000052.1, from coordinate 7,317 downwards.
GCCTACTTCCATGTAAGGCAACGTGCGTGATTCGCTCTCTTCATCGAGAATGAGTGCGTCACATTGCACATGGCTCTTGCAGCCATAAGCGCCTTCTTCGATGCGAACCAAACCGCGATATGTGGTGACGCCACCATCTTTTGAAATGGACTTCGACACGATTTTTGATGAGGTCTCGGGTGCTGCGTGCACCATTTTTGCTCCAGCATCTTGATGCTGGCCAGCACCGGCGTAAGCCACCGACAACACTTCACCCGTTGCCTTTGGACCAACTAAGTACACGCTTGGATACTTCATGGTGAGCTTCGAACCGATGTTTCCATCGATCCATTCCATGTGGCCTTCTGCTTCAACGCGAGCACGCTTGGTGACCAAGTTGTAGACGTTTGGAGACCAGTTCTGAATGGTGGTGTAAGTAACGCGAGCACTTGGTTTCACCACAATTTCCACTACTGCAGAGTGCAGCGAATCGCTGGTGTAAACAGGCGCAGAGCAACCTTCGATGTAGTGCACTTTTGAACCTTCATCGGCAATGATGAGTGTGCGCTCGAATTGACCGGCATTTTCCGAGTTAATACGGAAGTACGCCTGCAATGGCATTTCACATTCCACACCGGGTGGAACATAGATAAATGATCCACCGGACCATACCGATGTGTTCAATGCAGAAAACTTGTTGTCGCCGGGAGGAATGACCGTACCGAAGTACTGCTTGACGAGGTCTGGGTATTCGCGCAATGCGGTGTCCATGTCGCAGAACAAAATGCCCTGAGCTTCAAGGTCTTCACGGTTGCGGTGAAACACCACTTCTGATTCGTACTGTGCGGTGACACCAGCGAGGTACTTACGCTCTGCTTCGGGAATACCGAGCTTTTCGTAGGTGAGCTTCATTTGTTCTGGCAAGTCGTCCCACTCGTCAACCTGCTCGGTGGCGGGCTTCAAGTAGTAATAAATGTCTTGGAAGTCAATGTCGGGCATGTTGTCGGCAAACCACTTCGCCATTGGCTTGCGGTCGAACATTTTGAGCGAGCGCAGGCGCATTTCGCGCATCCATTCAGGTTCGCCCTTCCACCATGAAATTTGCTCAACAACACCATCGTCGAGGCCCTTGGCAGGCTGGAACGCGTATTCAACGTTGTCGCTCCAGCCCAATTGGTATTTGCTGAGATCAAGATCGAATGTACTCATGGGGGACTCCTCGACTGCCGCGACCTACGCGGCTACATCTCTAATTAACACTACGGCCATAGTAACAATTCAGCGCAACGACCACACACTCAAGGTGGCTTATTTTGTCCCGATGTCCTCATCAACCTGAACCGACCGGAAGATCGTTAGCCTGCGACGACCACTATGGAACGCTTCGGACTTGTTGGGCTCCCCAACGCAGGTAAATCATCTCTCTATAACGCCCTCACCGGAGGCGGCGCCTTGGCTGCCCCCTACGCCTTTGCCACAAAGGACCCCAATATTGGCGTGGCCCGCGTGCCCGACACCCGCCTCGACCAGTTGGCCATCATGTCGAAGACTCAAAAGACCGTTCATGCCACCGTGCAAGTGGTCGACATCGGCGGCATTGTTGAAGGCGCCAGCAAAGGTGAAGGACTCGGTAACAAGTTCCTCGCCAACATTCGCGAAGTGGAAGCAACTGTTTTTGTACTGCGAGCATTTGAAGACGACGATGTACCAGGGCCATCAGACCCACTTGAGCATTTGCGCATTGTGGAACTCGAACTCGCACTTGCCGACCTCGAAACCGTGGAATCGCGTTTGCCACGCTTACAAAAATCTTCCAAGCTCGATAAGTCGGTGTTAGAAGAAGTCGCCGCACTTGAAGTAGCCCTCACCTCACTGAGTGAAGGTATTCCTCTCTATCGCGCAGGGCTCAGTGCAGACATTCGCTTGGCACTGGCACCACACTTCTTACTCACCAACCGTCGCGTACTTGCGGTGGTCAACGTTGGGGAAAATGAGCTCGACAAGATTCCTGAGGCAGAAGCAAGCGTTCGCGCCGAGCTCGCGCCCCCTGGCTCTGCAAGTGCTGCAGAAGTAGAAGTGCTCGGTATGAGTGTTCAACTTGAAGCAGAAGCAGCACAACTCGACGAAGCAGACCGCGCAGAGATGCTGGGTGAACTTGGTCTTGGTGAAGGAGCTCTCCCCCGCATGGTGCGCAGCGCCTACCACCTGCTCGGTTTGCGTACGTTCATCACCACTGGCGAAAAAGAAACTCGCGCATGGACCTTTAACGCCGGCGGAAAGGCTCCTGAATGCGCAGGAAAAATTCACTCCGACCTCCAACGTGGGTTCATTCGCGCCGAAGTCATTGCATGGGATGAACTTTTGGAAATCGGGTCATGGAACAAGGCAAAAGACTTGGGCAAAGTGCGTTCTGAAGGAAAAGAATACGAAGTCATCGACGGCGACGTCATGGAAATTCGCTTTAACGTTTAGCGTTACTTACACACTCCTGGTGCAGCAACATACGCTTCGCCACCTCGCTGATACTGACCGTAGTCAAGCAATGCACCGAACCTTTGGCCTTGAATGATCAAGTTGTAGCAGGTTGCAAAGTTGGGAATTGTTGGCGTGAACTTTTGCGCAATATATGCGCCTTTAGCCACAGCTACTCGCACAGTTACTTTTGCACGAGCATATTTTTTCCACACTGAAGCATAAATACGCGGGTGATAACCCGAACACGCCCAGCCATCGCAACCACCGATGTACGGCTTCCCTTCGGTCACGAAATTTTTGCCATTCGACAAACTCCATAGCGCACCCACATCGACAGCAAACTGTTGCGCAATTTCCAATGGGGTGCCTTTCGGTATCTTCCCAATGCGAGGAATACTCACCACATCCCATTGGAAAATACTCGATACTTCACGCGCCCGAGTTGCATAGATGTAGTCGCACTGCATGTTCCAAAACTTCTGAAGTCGCTTGGTGCAATCGGCCCCCCAGGTGGGAAGCCACACTTGCTGTGTTGCGTCGAGAGGCGATGTCGTGCAGGTTAAACCGCTCGCCTTCAACGAACTTCCCAAGGTGGTACACGGCGCTCCAGCCACAGGTTTTGCCACCGCCACACGCTCCATACACACAATGCTGGTAACCGCGATGACTGCACAGGCAAGCGACTTTGTGAATCTCACTTTTTATACGGTATCGGCAGGAAGAACACGCATGCGACTAACCTCAAAGAAAGCAACAGTCTCATGAAAAAAATTCCCTCACACCATTCGTCTTCCACTCGAGAAGCTGCTTCCACCGGCTGGCTCGTACGCGACAATACGGTGTTGGCAAGCATTTCATGTGCGCAGTCACGCAGAGCACGCCGTGTTGGCCTTCGTGGCACAGACCGCGTGAACACACCACTTCTTCTTCAGTCATGCAGGTGGGTACATAGTTTTGGCATGAAAGTTCCTTTAGCTGTTCTCTACATCAACCACGGTGGCGAAGTAGTGAAGATTCAAGAACTGAAAAGAAATCGGCTTCCTCTTCCCGTTGTTAAAGCATGTTGTGTTCTTGAAGCCGACGCCGATGCTCCGCGACGGTGGAACCTACATGTTGGCGACACCGTTGAAATTCGATTTGCCCAAGATTCGCGCGTCACATCATGAGCGGACAACTCATCCTTGTTGCTACCCCTATTGGGAATCTTGGAGATATCTCTGAACGAATGAAGTCGGTGCTTGAGCAAGCAGACATCATCGCTTGCGAAGACTCTCGCCACTCTGGGCGCCTCGTCAAACACATGGGCATCACTTCCCCTAAGTACATCGTGGTCAATGACCACACCGAACGTGATGCATGTAACGGAATCATCGAAGCCATCATGGGCGGGAAAACAGTTGCGCTGATCACCGATGCTGGCACTCCTGGCATCAGCGACCCAGGCAGCGTTGTTGTGCAAGCAGTCATTGCTGCTGGTCTTTCTGTATCTGCAGTGCCGGGGCCAGCTGCTCTCATTATGGCTCTCATCATTAGCGGCATTCCCACCACGCGATTCGTCTTTGAAGGGTTCCTTCCACGTTCAGGCCGCGACCGCGCAGAACGCCTTGCCGATATCGCAAGCGAAATGCGCACGGTGATTTTCTACGAAGCGCCACATCGCATTGCTCGCACGCTCAACGATCTTGCAGTTGCATGCCACCCCGACCGCAGCATTGCCGTTACGCGTGAACTCACGAAAATGCACGAAGAAGTGTGGCGAGGTTCGGTGGGTGCGGCTGCACAACACTATGCGACCATTGAACCTATGGGTGAATTTGTTGTTGTTTTAGCACCAGCTGAAGCACCGCTACCAGCAGATGAAGATCTCATCAAAGAAGCTCTCGTTCATGAATTCTCAGCTGGATCATCTACACGCGACGCGGTTGACGCCGTCGTGAAGAAAACAAATGCGCCAAAAAGAGCGGTGTACGCACTTGCGCTTCTCCTCAACAATAAAGAAGTTACCAATGACAAATAACAAGGGAATTCTCTTTTTCGACCTCGATGGAACTGTTGCCGATTCTGGAACCGGAATTCTTGCCTCCATGAACCACGTTCTTGAAGCGCGTCATTTGCAACCACTCACTCGGGAAGATCTCACGTATTTTGTCGGACCTCCCCTATCGGTTTCCTTCCCAAAGGTTTTCGCGCCGCGTGGTGTACCCACAGAAGAAATGCAGATGTTCATCATGGAATACCGAGCTATCTACGGGGCCACACACCTTCCGCAAACTCCGCTCAACCCAGGCATGGGTGACGCACTCGTTGAACTCAAAAAAACGTGGCACCTCGCAATAGTGACCTCAAAACCAGAACCACAAGCCCTCATTGCTATCCAGGCAACTGGTGTACGCCACTACTTCGACATTGTTGTTGGCCCCCATGACGATTCTGAAATTCCCAAAGCCCAACTATTGGAACGCGCACTTCGTGAAATGAAGGAGTTGCACGGCACACTGCCTTCTCTTACTGACTGTTGGATGATCGGCGATCGCCATCACGACATCGATGCAGGTGTTGAAGTGGGTACTCACTCTGCTGGAGTGCTGTGGGGTTTTGGTTCGCGCGAAGAACTCAGCTCAGCTGGAGCTACTGCAATTGTGGAAACGCCACAAGAACTTGTTGCAGTTCTCAATAACTAAACAGCACGCGGAGCAACAGCCATTTGACGACTCAGGGCAACAAGCGTTCCCGACTCATCCCAAATCTCGCCGTCTTCTTCAAGTAGCCCACCTTGTACAACCTTTGTACGAAATGAACACGCGAGCCTTTTGCCAACAGGCACCGCCCGCACATGCACAGTGAGTTCCAAAGTTGGTACCCAGCCTTTTTCATACGGCAAGTTGAATAACGGCGGCGGCATGGCGTCGACCGCAAGCAACAAAGCAAGTGTGTCGATGGGGCGATCGTCTGGAAAGTGAATCCACCCACGCATTTGTGCAGTGCCCGAAGGAGTACCTGAAATAAAAGTGGAATCGTCGGGGTGCAACCTATTGGTGACATTTTGCAAAAGACCAATGGTGAACTCGCCACCATCACTATTGCGACTTGTGCACTGCTCATATGGAGGCAAGTCGGGTGGTGTTGCCGTCACAATTTGTGGTTCAAGTGCTGCCATTTCACCCCATGCACCAAGAACACGCATGATGTTGCGGTCACCGCGGCGCATTGTTGCGTTCATCGTGGTCACCAACTTCCCGGTTTTCACAGTGTCAACTTCAATTTCCAACGGGCCAGCTGGCGCAGGCGCAAGATAATGAGCAGTCACCGTGAACGGGTCGCGGCGCCCAGAATGTTGCTGCATCGCACGGCCCATCATGGCGAGCAGATAGCCCCCGTTGGCATTTCCCATGATGTCCCAGCCATCAAAAACTTCAGCTGAAAAGGTGGTGAGGCCATTTTTTTGCGCAATTGGTGTCACAGCCGTTGCAGTATCGAAGCGGAAAGTCACGGTCAGCATCGTATTGCTCGTATCCTCATGTTGTGGCGCGATTTTCTCTGACAACCCCCATTTATTACGTCAATGCGCAGCCGCACCTCGGCCACGCATACACCACCATCGTTGCCGATGCCCTGGCTCGCTGGCACAGGCTCTCTGGAGACGACGTCCACCTCCTCACTGGCACCGACGAGCATGGCCTCAAAATTCAGCAGGCCGCCGATGCCAAGGGTGTCACGCCTCAGGAATTCGCCGACTCCATCGCTCCTCTTTTTGCTCAGGCCTGGGACAAACTCAACATTCAGTACGACGACTTCATTCGCACAACCGAAGATCGCCACAAGCGTGGCGTTGCCAAACTCTTGCAAGCTTGTTACGACGCTGGCGATATTGAACTCGACACGTATTCAGGCTTGTATTGCGTTGCTTGCGAGGCGTACTTCACTGAAGAAGAAATTGATAATGGCAATTGCCCTATTCACAAACGCCCCGTAGAACACGTAGAAGAAGAAAACTATTTCTTCCGTCTGTCGCGTTTCGAAGATCGCCTCTTGAAGTGGTATGCAGACCACCCCAACTCCATTTCGCCACATTTCAGAATGAATGAAGTGACGAGTTTCATCAAACAAGGCCTGCGAGATTTTTCTGTGAGTCGCAATAGTTTGAAATGGGGCATCCCGCTTCCCTGGGACAACAGCCACGTTGCTTATGTGTGGTTCGATGCACTAGCGAACTACATCACTGCAGTGGGTTATGGCTCCGACGACGATGCATTCGCAAAGAATTGGCCTGTATCAGTCCACCTCATTGGCAAAGACATCATTCGATTCCACTGTGTCTATTGGCCAGCAATGCTCATGTCGGCTGGCATTGAACCACCCCAACACTGGGCCGTTGGTGGCTGGTTGCTTGTGGGTGGCGAGAAAATGAGCAAGACCGCCGGCAACGTCGTGAACCCACTCGACCTCATTGATGAATTCGGTGTCGATGGGTTCCGTTACTACGTTTTGTCCGACACTCAATACGGAAATGACGGCGACTTCACCTATGAAGGTCTTGTTGCTCGTTACAACAACGACCTTGCCAACAACCTCGGCAACCTGTGTTCACGCGTCACCACTGTTGTGCAAAAAAAGTGCGACGGTGTCAGCGCTGCTCCGCGAGCTGATAGCCCGCTGCGCGAATACGCGCAAAGCGCAGTGCGCGACACCATTGAAGGGTGGAACTCATTCCAACCCGGAAAAGCACTCGATGCAACATGGTCGCTCATTCGCGCAACAAATGCTTTTCTCGAGAATCATGAACCATGGAAGGCAGAGCCAAGTGCGGAACTCAATGCCATCATGGGCGATGCCTTAGAAGCACTGCGCATCGTTGCCATTTTG
>JBIKNT010000051.1:0-8393 GCA_044358465.1 Ilumatobacteraceae bacterium | reverse complement strand
GGCAGTGAAGAGTTTGCTCACAGACGCAATGCGTACTGTTTTTGCAGTGTCGCCGTGGGTGAAGGTTTCACCGCGCCTGTTGATGACTGCGACCGCACAAAAGTCGACAGGCCAGGTATTGAGAAGGGAAAATGAAGAAAGTGTTTGGGTCATAGTGTGAACAGCTCTATGCGTTCAGATTAGAACGAATGAGCTCGGCCACACGGAATGCCAAGTCGAGCGACTGGCGGCCATTCAACCGTGGGTCGCACACTGTTTGGTAACGGTCATCAAGATCGGTGTCGCTCAGTGCATCGGTGCCGCCCAAGCATTCGGTGACCGCATCGCCAGTGAGTTCAATGTGAATACCACCAGGCCATGTGCCTTCAGCGCGGTGCGCACGAACGAAGCCAGCAATTTCAGTAACGATGTCTTCAAAACGACGTGTTTTGCGACCACCAGTGGAAGTAATGGTGTTGCCGTGCATTGGGTCGCATGCCCATACCACGGGGTGGCCAGCATCGCGTACAGCACGCAAAAGCGGGCGCAGTTTGTCTTCCACGTCATTAGCGCCCATACGGGCGATGAGAGTGAGTCGGCCCGGAATGCGGGTGGGGTTGAGTGCTTGGCAGAGTTCAATAACGAACTCTGGGGTAGCAGTAGGGCCTACTTTGCAACCAATGGGGTTGTGTACGCCACGCAAGAATTCAATGTGTGCACCATCGAGTTGACGTGTGCGCTCACCAATCCACAACATGTGTGCAGAGCAGTCGTACCAATCGCCGGTGAGTGAGTCTTGGCGGGTGAGTGCTTCTTCGTAACCCAAGATGAGTGCTTCGTGTGAAGTAAACACGTCTACTTCGTGCAAGTTGGCATTGTTTTCAGTATCGATTCCACAGGCACGCATGAAGTGAAGAGCGCGCTCAATTTCATTGGCGAGATTTTCGTAGCGCTGACCTTCGGGGGAAGAGCCAACGAACTCTTGGGTCCATGCATGAACGCGGTTGAGGTCGGCAAAACCACCTTTGGTGAATGCGCGTAAGAGGTTGAGTGTGCTTGCCGATTGGTGATACGCCTGTACCAAGCGTTCAGGGTTTGGCTGACGCGCTGCTTCAGTGGCGGCTTCATTGTTCACAATGTGGCCACGGAACGAAGGCAACATGAGGTCGCCTACTTTTTCAAATGGCTGTGAACGTGGCTTGGCGAATTGGCCAGCCATACGGCCCACCTTCACCACAGGAACTCCCATTGAGTAGGTGAGCACTACTGCCATCTGCAAAATGACGCGCAGTTTTTCGCGAATGTTGACTGCTGAAAATTCATCGAAGCTTTCGGCGCAGTCGCCGGCTTGCAATAAGAAAGCATTGCCGGCGGCAACATGACCAAGGGCAACTTGCAAGTTGCGAGCTTCGCCAGCAAAGACAAGTGGGGGATACGCAGATACCTGTTTCAATGCGCCCAAGAGAGCTGCATCGTCGGGCCACGCTGGTTGTTGTTCAGCGGGGAACGTGTGCCAAGAATCGGGAGACCAGGTACGTGCCATAAGGGTTTTTAGCGTAGTAAGAACAATGCCGAATTCGGCAATGAATTATTGGCTTTAAGCGGCAGGGTTAAGCGGCAGGGTTAAGCCGCATAGATGCGTTCAGCATCTTCACGCAAACCAATGACCGCACGACTCACCAAGCGACGAGCAGCTTCGGCAGTGACGCCCAAGGCTTCGCCCACTTCGCGGAAAGACTTGCGCTCGCCGTCGAGAAGCCCAAAGCGAGCTTCAACTGCGTAACGTGCGCGGTCGTCGAGGGTGCCCAGCAGTTCATCAAGCAACTCGCCATCAACAAGTGCCATGACGGCATCTTCAGGAGTGCCTTGGCCGTTGTCCATGAGGTCGCCCAATGTGGCGTCGCCATCGTCGCCAACAGTTTTGTCGAGCGATACCGGGGTGGTGAGGCGATGCAATTCGGCGTTGCCAATGTCGAGGTTCTCGCCATCGCCTGATGACTGACGAAGTGCTGCGCGCAAGCTTGCCGAACGGTCGCCAGGAATACGAATGAGGCTGGCCTTTTGGTCGAGTGCACGACCAATTGCTTGACGAATCCAGAACGTTGCGTAGGTGGAGAACTTAAACCCACGGCGCCAGTCGAATTTGTCGACAGCATGCTCAAGACCGAGGTTGCCCTCTTGGATGAGGTCGAGAAGGTCCATGCCCTGTGGCAATGGGTAACGGCGAGCAATAGATACAACGAGTCGCAAGTTGGAGCGAATGAAGTGGTCTTTTGCTACTGCAGCGGCCTTCATGTCTTTGCGTACAGCGGCGGTCTTTTCGCCAGCTTCGTACAAGGCAGCAGCTTCGCGGCCTTTTTCAATTGCTTTCGAGAGGGTGCGTTCATCTTCGGCAGTGAGGAGGGCTACTTTGCCGATGTCATTTAAATAGAGACCAATTGCGTCGTTCATGTTCTTTTCCGGTTTCGTTAAGGGGGTATTCAGGGGGTCGTTGCATTGCGTCTGCATCAGCATGACCGATGCATATGAGAAGAAGGTAAGAGGGGTGGATGGGGGGATGTGATGAAGGGCTAGGCCCTTTATCGGGGGAATGGCAAGATTAGACCACTTTTGGGAACTTGTCACGAGAAATTTTCAGATTTTTTGCCGAGAGGCTCGCGGAACCGCGAAAGCCTTTATTGGCTTAGACTTCAGCCTTGTGCCCTTACGAATTGGTCTCTTTGGTGGAACCTTTGACCCCCCTCATGTAGGGCACCTTGTGACCGCTGTGAACGTGCGTCATGCCCTCGCCCTCGACCTCGTGCTCCTCATGGTGGCAAATGACCCATGGCAAAAATCGGGAGTCCGGCCCATCACGCCAGCAGCCGACCGTCTTGCCATGGTGCAAGCAGCCGTTGCGGGCATTGAAGGTTTGGAAGCAGGCTCTGAAGAGATGCAACGCGGCGGCCCCAGCTACACCGCCGACACGTTGGCAACGCTGCGTGTGAAATATGCAGGTGCGCGATTTTTCACCATTGTTGGCGACGACGCTGCAGCGCACATTGACACATGGGAACGCGTGAACGAAGTAGTGGCAATGTCGAGCCTTGTTGTAATCGATAGGCCGGGGTCGCCAGTTACTTTGTCGCAAGATTACGAGTGGCGCCATGTTGAAGTGCCACGGCTTGAAGTGTCGAGTACCGACCTACGTTGTCGTGTGACCGATGGTCGCCCGCTCGACTATCTCGTGCCTGAACCAGTCATCGACATCATTCGCGACCGCGGCTTGTACGGGCTGCGCGTTGGTTCGCAGTTATGACCGCAATACCTTCGCGTCGACATAACAGAACAGTTGCAGCATTTTTGTGTGGGTTGCTTGGCATGGTGATGTTGCCGTCGGGTCTTGCACTAGCTGCGAACTCGTTGTTGCACTCCACCGATGGCGACAGCGTTGACACCAAAAACATCATCACAATTCCTTCAACGCCTGCAGCGTTACTTGCCGTAGTTGATGGCAATGGGTTCGTTGCGTCATTGCAAATGATTGCGCTTGCACCAGGCGGGCGTGGCGGAACAATCGTTTCTATTCCGGTAGGCGCGGCATCGGTTGTTGCTTCTAGTGAAGCCCCGCGACGTTTAGGTGATGCATTTTTGCTGAATGGTCTCGACGGGCTCACCACAGATGTCGAAGGTTTACTCAATGTCACTTTCACTGCAAAAGCAGCGGTTACTGAAACTGAGATGGTCGCAATGCTTGGAGCAGACCGCGCCGTCAACGTGGAAATAGACCGAGCAGTCAACACGCTTTTGCCAACGGGAATTCAAGAAATTCTGCCCGCAGGGAAACACACGCTCACTTCAGCACAAGTGGCCGGCATTCTTGCTTCAAACCAAGCAGGTGCGCCAGAGTCTGATCGTCTTCCCATCATTAAGTCTTTGTGGGTAGGTGTCGCTGGCGCAGGGTTAAGTGCTGGAACATCGGCAACCGATAATGCTTCAACAACAACTTCAGAAGTTGTGGGAACTGCAACAACGCTTGCCCCGGCACTCACCGTGCAAGACTTTTTACAACGCACGCTCACTGGAGAAGTACAAGTGTGGCAATTTGCCGCCAATGCCATTCCACAAGGCGATCTCAACCCCACAAATGCCGACATGTATGCACTTGACAAAGCAGAAGTCATCATGGTGGTTGCCAGCGTGGCGCCCTCGTCGGTGTCGTCGTTGTATGCAGCGATCAACGTGCAAATTGATAGCGCATTTACCGATGCCACCATTACCCGCGAAGCCGTGCTGCGCTTGTCAATGCTGGGTGTAAACGTGGTGTTAGTGCGCGAAGTGTCGGGTGAACCCGCAGTTGAAACCGTTGTGCAGTACAACGACGACCCTGTGCGAGCCGAAGTAGAGAGTTATTCGTCAATCTTCGGGCAACTCACTCCAAAGCGGGTGTCGCAGCAAGTAGAAGGCGTCGATGCCCGTATCGTTCTAGGTACCAACTTTAGAGATTTCATCGCTGGCCAACCTTCGGGTGGCGGCATTACCACTACGACCTCTCTTGCGGTCGATGAAAGTGAACAAACGTCGTGACCAATACATCCGATATCCAAGTGCCTAACTACGACGTCTCGTCAAAAGACTTTGCAATTGAAATTGCTCGCATCGCCGACGACAAAAAGGCCGATGAAGTACTTGTGCTTCACGTGGGGGAAGTGCTGGGCATCACTGAGTACTTCGTTCTCTCTGGAGCAAGCAACCCGCGCTTAGTGGGCGCCATTGCCGATGAGGTGACCTCGCAAATGCGCGAACGCTATGGTCGTTCACCCATTCGCACCGAGGGCATTCGCGAGCAAATGTGGGTGCTTGTTGACTATGGCGATGTGGTGGTACATGTGTTTGCCGAAGAAACACGTCGCTTCTATGAAATCGAGCGCCTGTATAAAGATGTTCCCAAGGTTGAGTGGCAAGAGCCTTCTCGGTAGGATTCGGTGTCCCACTAGGGGCTGTAGCTCAGTTGGCAGAGCGCTTGCATGGCATGCAAGAGGTCAGGGGTTCAATTCCCCGCAGTTTCGTTATGTGCTCTCTTGAGCAGACACAACAACAAGGTTGTGTTATGCGATTCAAAAGTGTTCGGCAGCCCTATTTTTGTCTGCTACGGTCTTCATCTAGTGGGTCGCCTCAAGCGGTGTCTGCATTGGTAGGGGGAACTCATGAAAAGGTCAGTTTTATTGGTGATGTCGCTGTTGATAGCGGTAGTTGTTACCAGCCAGTCAATTTCACAGCAGTCTCTTGCTGCAGCCGAAGAGGCTCCATCGGTCGTCGCGGCGGCCACCACGGCACCAAAATACGACCAGCAACCAGGAATAAATAGCTGCACTAACGACGGCGTTCTTCCTTGCTATGAGGGTGCTGATGATTCTTTTACTATCTTTATGGCATCGTGTACAGCCAGCATCACAAATTTTTGCTACACGGCGACAGTAGATAACCAGCCGGCACCTTCGACTTTACAATTTGTAGCGTATATAAGCGCTGCGAAGACCAACACGCCCAGTGCAGCTGACTATGCCGGATACGAATCTGCCTTCACCGCTTACTATGTTGCCCCGACTGGCACACTAAATAAGCGGGAGATGTTGAGTGACTGTTGCTGGGTTCCGCCTAACCAAACTAACGGCAATGGGAAGGTTGATCTGACCTCCGCCAACATCGAGGGTAAAGTCATCAAGCTTGTCATGAAATACAAAACGGTGAGTCTGCCGCAAAATAGCGTGGTCGTTGCCGATGATGGCAATATGGAATTTGATCTTGTCGGTGAAGACTTGACGGTCACAGCAGAAGGTAAAGCGGCGCGGGTTGCCGTTGATTCTGCCGAACAACACATCAACTTCGATACAGAAAAAAGTGAGGATACAAACCTTCCTTGGACTAATCGTTGCGGCATCCCGAGCATGAAATTCCTTGTTTGTAATGTAGATAGAGCAGCAACAGATGGATTGATGTTCTACGGGAAGTCAAAGACATTTTCCTTTCCTCCCGGAAGCACGAACGCGTCTGGCGTTTGGGTATCAACCAACGCAACGTATTTTCATTTCCCCAAGGCCGCACCTGTCAACGACGTGCTGCAGGTGTCGGTCGCGACTGCCGCACCACACTATTTGGCCGACGGAAAGACTTTGAATGAGGGCAATTTCAATGCTTTCTTATCCAACGATATTTTGAAGCAATGGGGGCTCGAAAAGACGGAAGCGAAACTTAAGGCATCGCTTTCCTCCACAGTCACGAGAGGGACTGCTGAAGAAGAAGTGGTCCCCGAACTTGTGATTACCGACGATGGAGTGAAAGTCAAATTTTCCAAGATTTCGTTCTCGGCCCCAGTCATCGCCGTAAAGAATAAACCGCCTACATCTGCGGTGCCGAAGGCAACGGTAACAACTCCTGCGATAACAACTCCTGCGGTAACAACTCCTGCGGTGGTTACCAAAACACTGCGGAGTGGAAAGTCAGTATCTCTTACGTCACTTTTGAAACCGATTGGTAAGGGAAAACAAACCTGGAGCTCTTCTGGCGGTTGCATTATCAAGGGAAAAAATCTGGTGGCGACAAAGAAGGCCGCACGATGCAAGGTGACCTTAAGGCAAGCAAAATCTGGCAAAACTAAGGCCTCATCGCGCAGCATTACTGTAAATGTGGTTTGATTTTCTTGTCTTCAGGGCAGTCGTTGGTAAGGTGAGGCTCCCGAATACGGGGCTGTAGCTCAGTTGGCAGAGCGCTTGCATGGCATGCAAGAGGTCAGGGGTTCAATTCCCCTCAGCTCCACAAAAGTTCCCTCTGAAGCGAATTGGCATAGTGTGAGCGAATGACAGAAAAGATGTCGTCAACGTCCCGTAGCTTCGATCCTCACGACGGCAAGGTTGTACTCACCCCAGGCGGGCAGCGTGTTCATAAAGATCACCTTGCCCAAAGTGAAGTGGTGCAGGCGGGCTTCAATGAAGTTCGCGAAGGCGTGTGGTGCCTCATTGGTAATGGGTTGTCGAATCAGACCTTCATCTTTGCGCCCGAGGGCGTAGTTGCCATTGATACTGGTGAGTCGGAAGAGGAAATGTGCGAGGCGTTGCGTCGTTTGCGCGAAATAACCGATGCACCTATTGCAGCAGTCGTTTATAGCCACTTCCATTATGTGGAGGGCACCACTGCGATATTTAAAGAAGCAAACCATATTTCTCCTTTGCCCATTTATGGCCATGAGAAAATTGCTTACAACAAATCACGGGCGAGTGGTGAAATTGCCCCGGCCTACGCACGTGGCATTGTGGAGCAGTTTGGGGTCGCTATGCCTGCCGATGGGCCAGATGGGTTAGTGAACGTGGGCCTCGGTTTTTGGTACAGAAACCCTGCATTTAAGACCATTACGCCAGGTTATTTGCCTGTGACTCACCCAGTTGGGGAGAGCGCATCGCTCACTATTGCTGGGTTGAAAGTAGAAATGAAACATTCACCGAGTGATTGCGACGACTCGGTGAATATGTATTTTCCAGAATTGGAAACTTGCGTCCATAACACTGTTTGGCCAACGGTGTTCAACGTGTTCGCTATTCGAGGCGAGGAATATCGAGACCCGCAGGTGCTCATTCCGGGCATTGACCACATCATTTCATGGGCTCCCAGTTACATGGTGGCAACTCATGGGCCTGCATTGGTGGGCAAAGACAATATTCGCGAAAAGGCAACGCGGTATCGCGATTCATTGCAATACATGTGGGATCAATCGGTTCGTGCAATTAACAAGGGTTGGACGATGGATGAAATGTCTTCGCGCATTTCTTTGCCTGCGTTATACGACGACGACTACCTCACCTCTGAACGTTACGGAGTAGTTGAGCATCATCTTCGTCAGATATTTATTGGACTTCGTGGTTGGTTCGATGGCGAAGAATCGCATCTTTTTCCCGTGGAGCCGCTGGAAAGATACGGAAAACTCATCGGTGGTTTTGGCGGGCGTGAGGAAGTAGCACGCCAGGCGCAGGCCGCACTTGATGCTGACGATGTTCGTTGGGCTACAGAGCTTGCAACATGGCTGGCGCGTTCAGAAGAAGCAACAGATACAGACCGCAAACTTCTTTCAAGTTGCCTACGCGTTATTGCTGAGCGCACACCTGCTGCGAATATTCGCAACTGGGCTATTACCCGCGCAAGGCACCTCGACGGCTCAATGCCAATGGACCGGTTTATGCGTCATACATTTAGCAGCGGGGTTTTGCGCACCACACCGAGTGCAGAATTGATTGCAACTTTGCGGGTTCTCATTGAACCTTCTGCGATTGAGGGCATGAATCATCACATTGCATTTCGCATTGACGATGCTGTTTGTGGTTTGCATGTGCGCAATGGGGTGGCGGTACCTACAACAGGGGCGAACCCCGACAGCACAGTGGTGA
>JBIKNT010000050.1:0-8560 GCA_044358465.1 Ilumatobacteraceae bacterium | reverse complement strand
TCTCTTTGGCGGCTGTGGGCTTGCGGCGGCAATCTCGGCCATGGAAGCCACGACGGGGCGCAATCTCATTTGGGCCACTGCCCAGTACCTTTCCTATGCGCGACCAGGCGAAGTAATGGATATCGATGTCACGGTGTCGGTATCGGGGCATCAAATGACCCAAGCTCGTGCTGTTTGCCATGTGGGGGAGCGAGAAATTCTCACCGTCAATGCCGCACTCGGTGATCGCCCACTCGATATGCATGGCCAGTTTGAAACAATGCCTGTCGTTCCACCGCCGGGTGATTGTCCACTGTTCATTCATCGCGGACTGCAAGAAGGTTCCATCAACGAACGCATTGAAAAAAGGCTGGTGAAGGGTCGCCAATTTACCGAACTCGATAAAACGGTGGGTGATGGTCAAACGCTCATGTGGGCACGTATCCCTGGCGTCATTCAAGGCGTCGACGCAAGTGCCCTTGCAGTGCTGGGCGACTACATTCCCCTTGGCGTGAGCCAAGCCATGGGTATTCGTGGTGGGGGTAACAGCCTCGACAACACATTGCGTGTGGTGCGCCTAGTGCCCACAGAATGGGTCTTGCTCGATATCCGCATTCATGCCATCGACCGCGGTTTTGCCCATGGTTTGGTACACATGTATGCCGAAGACGGAACGCTCATGGCAACCGCCAGTCAAAGTTGCATCGTTCGTTTCTGGAAAGATGAAGTTCCTACAGATAAGGAAGTCTCATGAGCCAAGCCATCCCTCGCCGTAACGGAATGACCGTTCCACTCCCTGGGCATCTCCATTCGCATCGTGAAAAACTCAGTGAATTAGCCGACCTCGGCTACAGCGACATTTGGTCTGCCGAGTCAGATGGCGCCGATGCATTTACTCCACTCGCTATGGCTGCTGCATGGGAACCACGGTTGCGTTTAGGAACAGCAATTGTTCCAGCCTTCACGCGCTCACCAGCTGCATTTGCACAATGCGTTGCGTCGCTTGCCGATGCTGCGCCCGGTCGATTTGCCATCGGCATTGGTTCGTCGAGCAACGTCATTGTTGAAAAATGGAATGGCGTACCTTTTGTAGAGCCATACAAGAAAGTGCGCGACATCGTACGTTTTCTGCACGACTCTTTCGAGGGTGAAAAAATTGTCAAGAAGTACGACACATTTGAAATTAATGGTTTTCGTTTAGGTGTGAAGCCTGAGGTGAAGCCGAAGATTCTTGTTGCTGCTTTGCGTGAAGGAATGTTGCGCTTGGCTGCGCGCGAAGCCGACGGCACTATCATCAACTGGCTCTCGGCTGAAGACGTGAAAAAAGTTGCTGCAGTGGTAAACGGCGCAGCAAATGGTGTGCCAAAAGAAATTGTGTGCCGCATTTTCGTATGCCCAAGTGAAAACGCTGAAGTGGTGCGCAAGGCTGCCCGGTTTGCCATTACGGCTTACATGAATGTTCCTGTGTACGCACAGTTCCACGAGTGGTTAGGTCGTGGCCCAGCATTTCAAGGCATGTGGGATGCATGGAAAGCTGGCGATAGAAAAGCTGCACTTGCTGCGATTCCCGATGAAGTGGTTGACCAACTCATTGTTCATGGCTCGCCTGAAAAGTGCCGTGCACAAATTGATCAGTACTTCGCAAACGGAGTCACCACCAGCTCAATTGCCATTATGGCCTTCGACCCAGAGTTGAGTCATTGGGACGCAGTGAAGGCGCTCAGCCCGAGCGCATCGTAATTTTATAGCAAAGCGTCGGCGAGGCGATTCCACTGTGCCATGGGCACTACCTGTGGTGTGTCGGTGAGGACCTGAATGCACACATGGTTGGCGCCTGCAGCGTGATGCTCGGCGACGCGATTTTTAATGGTTGCTTCGTCTCCACACACGATGACTGCATCGATGAGGCGTTGAGAAGGTTCGCCATTGCCTGCGTCGATGTCGGCATCGGTAAAACCCACGCGCTTCAAACTGTTGGTGTAGTTCGGCAAGCGCAAGTAGCGAGTCATGCCGGCAACAGCAATGGCGCGAGCCTTTGCCTTGTCTGTTTCCAAAACAACCATTTGTTCGACGGCAAGGTTTGCTGCAGGGTTGGTGCTGTCAATATCGCCGCGAGCGAGCGCAGTGTGTTCAGGTGGCATGAAGTAAGTAAGCGCACCCGATGTGCGTTCGCCAGCAAGACCCACCATGCGTGGACCAAGCGCACCCAACATGCGATGTGGAGTGGTGTTTGGCGTGGGGCCCATATATGTGGCCTTGTCGATGGTGTCGAGATAGTTCTTCATGAGGGTGAGTGGGGTGTTGTACGCGGCATCTAAAACGCGATTCACAAACGTGGAATGGCTCACACCAATACCCAATACAAATCGACCTTCGTGTGCTTCAGAAACGGCCATCCACCCGCTGTGCATGGAAAGGGCAGTGCGCACCTGTGCATTGGCAACGCCCGACGCAATGCGAATGTTTTTGCTGGAGCTCAAGAGCAACATGGCATTGGCAAATACTTCGCGGTTCACCGATTCGCCAATCCATAGTGTTGGCCAACCGCGCTCGTCGAGTGCAGCAATGCCTTCGCGCACAATGGGGGAGCGCTGCGTTTCAAATGCGCCGGTGAAAATGCCCACTGGGCCGAGGTTGAGTGTGGGTGTTGTCATGTTGCTCGCTCGCTTCTCTTGAGAAACGAACGTTAACGAAAACTAGGCCGCGTTGGAGCGTTGGGCTTCTTTTTCGGAGCGTTGAAGTTCTTCGCGCCGAGCTTGCTCAGCGAGTTGAGCCTTGATGAGCGCAATGTGTTTGAGCCCCAACTCACGCGTATGACGAGACAGCCGTGTTTGGCGTGGAGTGAACCCGGGGAGTGTGGCATTCGTTGTCATGCAAAAAATCATGCCAACGAGGTGTCACATGCTATTTGGCGCCGGGCATCCAGTTGCCGTGAAACCCTGCAGGCACACGCTGTGGCAGGTGCACGCGGGCAACAGGGCCTGCTGCAATATCTTCAGCATTGAAGATGCAAAAGTCGGTGGTCATTGCGGCAAGGTCGGTGGCGTACACCATGACATAAGCGCCAAGTTCACCTGGTCGTGTGGGGTCGTCGGCAACAACGGCTTCACCAATGGTGGTGCCTGGCCCAAAGGCGAAGGTTTGGTCGCTGCCACCTTCTAAGTCGTAGCGAATGATGCCATTGAAACCAAGGCCCATTGGGCCATCGAGGGTTGCTGAGGCAAAGCCATAGCGGTGCTTCAAGCCCAAGAGGTCGTCGTGCAAGCGCGGGAAGTCGCTGCGCAGATCGTGAATCATTTCTTCTTTCACGGTGCCGGTGGTGAGGTCGATGGTCCACTTGGCCATGCCGACGCCATCGACTGCTGCAATGCCACTTGGTGCATCGCCTGTTGCCTCGAAGTCGAGGTCGACGTTTGGCATACGGCATCCATAAGCAACGATGCGCTCGTGGCCATCGCTGCCAACTTCTTCCCATGCATTCAAGAAGTGGAATACATAGCAAGGGTCGATGTCGAACCAACGCACGTCGGCATCGTTGCCATGACGCGGCATCACACCAATGCGTGCGCCAAGATCTGGCTGCCACATTGACTTGCCTTCCATTGCTGCTGCAATGACTGCAGGTAAATCGAAAATGATGGAGTAATTGCGCGTCGTGAGGAAGTCGTGCATCATGACGCCTTCGGGAATGGTGATGGGTGTGCTGTGCACAAGGTTGCCGTGTTTGTCGGCAACGTGATAGCGCAAGAAAGGTTGTCCGCCAATGGGGTCGTAACCAATGATGATGAGTTCACCGGTTTCGGGGCACCACTTCGGGTGCGCAGTCATGGAGCCTTCAAGTTTTCCGGCGTAGTCCATGATGCCAACAGTGTCGAGTTCGCGGGTGATTTCCGATGGTGGACCACCTTCCCACAGACCAAGAATTTTGTCGGCGTGGCGAATGATGTTGGTGTTCGCTGCATTTTTGAAAATGCCACATTCGGCCATGATGTCTTCAGGCGGGAATTGGAAATTGAGAATGCCGCCAAAGAGTGCTTTTTCTTGTTCACGTTCGTGGCGCAACCCAGGTGTTTCAATCCACCTGTTCTTGTAGCGAGCTTTGCCGTTTTCTAAATACACAGCGTGAATCATTCCGTCGCCATCGAACCAGTGGTAGCGACCGGTAGGAGCGAACTGTGGGTTCGCGCCATTGCGCATGTACACGCCAGTGAGTGCGGCAGGAATTTCACCAGTGACGCGTAAGTTAGCTTCGTTCATCTCATCGAAAACGGGTCCGTACGCTCCACGAAGAAAAGGGCTGTAGTCGGCAAAGGGCTGTGATTCAAGTGCGGTCATAAAGCGATATTAGACGGAAATGAGGAGGTGGGCTACCAGCGGGTAGAGCCAAAACGGTACGGTAGAAGCGATGTCGCAAGCGGAAAGCCACCCACAGGACGGCCCCGCT
Organism: Ilumatobacteraceae bacterium; assembly: GCA_044358465.1. Taxonomy (GTDB): domain Bacteria; phylum Actinomycetota; class Acidimicrobiia; order Acidimicrobiales; family Ilumatobacteraceae; genus F1-20-MAGs119. Next base: position 4,137 of record JBIKNT010000050.1, on the reverse strand, counting down.
ACCGCGGAGGGCTGGAAACTTTTACGCAAGGTGCTGCGTGAACAGCGCAGAGGTTTGCTACAAGGCGTGGCCATTGGGCTCATGTGGAGCGCTGGCAAGGTATCAATTCCGCAACTGTTCAAGCTGGGTGTTGACCGTGGCATTGAACAAAGCGGCTCATTGTTGTTCTGGGCGGGGGCAATAACTTTTGCCGGAATCATTGCAGGCTTTTTTGCTGGCTGGCGCAGATGGATTGGATTTCGCGAGAGCAGATGGACTGAGAGTTCGTTGCGCGAGCGCCTCTTCACACATTTACAGGGTCTGCACATCGGGTATCACGACATGACCCAAACAGGGCAACTCATGAGTCGTGCCTCAAGCGACCTCGGCCAAATTCAGGGTTTTGTTGTGATGATTCCCATCACCATTTCCAATGTGGCGATGGTGGTTGCCGTGATGGTGATTTTGCTGTCGAGCCAACCCATGCTTGCCATTATTGCGCTCGCACCTTTGCCGTTTATCAACCTGGCCGCGCGACGTTTTTCTCACGACATTCATCCGGCAGTTCTTGCGATACAAGCAGAACAAGCAGAACTCGCCAACGTTGTTGAAGAAAGTGTGTCGGGTATTCGTGTTGTGAAAGGTTTTGGTGCTGAAGCAACACAAATGCGCAAGTTAGAAAAAGAAGCGAACGATATTCGTAATGTCTCACTCGGGGCCGCAAAAATACGCAGCAAATTTCTGCCAGGTATAGACCTTTTGCCATCTATTGGTCTCATCGCTGTTTTAGGTATTGGCGGACACCGCGTCATTAATGGTCAAATGAGCGTGGGCGACCTTGTTGCATTCAATACGTATCTCACCATGCTCATCTGGCCGTTGCGCAATATTGGAATGACAGTGGCTTTTGGCCAACGCGCTGCTGCAGCACTGATGCGCGTGAATGAAGTGTTGTCGACCGAACCAGCAATTGCCGACCCACCAAAACCCGTCGCACTCCCCAGTAGAGCAAGTTCAGCTTTTACGGGTGCAGTGACCTTCAGCAATGTTTCATTTGGCTATAACAATGGCCAAGAAGTGCTGAGCAATTTAGATTTGGTCATTCAGCCCGGAGAATCTGTAGCAATTGTTGGGGCAACTGGAAGCGGTAAGAGCACGCTGGCACGTTTGCTGTTGCGTTTTTACGACACGACTTCTGGCGACATCACTCTTGATGGCATCGATATTCGTCAGTTGCGTTTATCTGAACTGCGGCGTGCGGTTGCAGTGGTATTTGAAGACACTTTGTTATTCAGCGACACGGTTGCAGCCAATATTGCCTTTTCAGATCCCAATGCGCTGCAAGATCGTATTGAAAGTGCAGCTCGTTTAGCGGGGGCACACGAGTTCATCTTGGAACTTCCCGAGGGGTACAACACTGTTCTCGGTGAGCGCGGATACTCGCTCTCGGGTGGGCAACGTCAACGCATTGCCATTGCACGTGCCATTGTGGCCGACCCCCGCGTGTTGGTGCTCGACGATGCAACGTCTGCGGTGGACCCCGCCAAGGAAAACGAAATTCGTGAGGCAATGACCACGGTGATGCGTGGTCGTACCACTTTGGTCATTGCGCATCGGCCAGCAACTATTGCACTTGCCAGCAAAGTGGCATTGCTCGACGAAGGTCGCATTGCTGCTTTTGGCGAACACGCTCACTTGCTTGCGACCAATGCGAAGTATGGCGAAGTTCTTGCGGCGCAAGAAAAGAATATTGCAGAGCAGACCAACCAATTGGTGGGTGAATAGCAATGTGGGGCGGGGGAGCAGTTTCCGAAGAAGATCGTGTATCACGCGATGAAGCTCGCAACCTATTGCGTCGCACTCTTGCCATGGCGGCACCTTTTCGCAAAACAATGCTTGCCGCTCTTGCTTGCGTTATCGCGGTCACGTTGTGCACATTGGCGGGCCCCGTGCTTGTGCGCCATGGTATCGATGCGGGAATTCGCGCAAAGAACACTCGCTCGCTCAATATTTCGGTCATTGCTTATATTGCGGTGACCTGTATTGCGTATTGCTTTGGGCGTGCGCAATACATTTTCATTAACCGAGCTGGCGAGAATCTTTTACGCGTTTTGCGTTTGCGCGTTTTCTCCCAAATGCAAAAACAGTCGATGGCGTTCTACGACCGAGAAAAAGCCGGTGTTCTGGTAGCACGCATGACCGCCGATATTGAGAGCATGAGTGAACTGGTGCAGTGGGGTTTATTGCAGTTCATTTCGGCAGGTTTTCTTTTGTTCCTGGCGGTGATCTTGCTCTTCACGTTGTCGTGGCAACTCACCATTGTGGCGTTGCTCGTGATGCCAGTCATTTTCATTGCCTCAATCAAATTCCAACGTGATTCCAATAAGGCGTATTTAGATGTGCGCGAACGCGTGGGTACAAACCTCTCCGCATTGCAAGAAGGAATTACTGGGGTGCGAGTCATTCAGGCTTATGCCCGTGAAGAGGAGCAGATCCGGCGCTTCCGTGCCTCGAACGATGCTCTTTATAAGAGCCATATGCACAGCGTGAAAGTAAGCATGTGGTACTTCGGCTTCGTTGAGTTCGCCGGCATTTTTGCCTCTGCGCTCATTGTGGGCATGGGTGGATGGCTTGTGCATCGGGGAAGTGTGTCGGTGGGAACTGTGGTGGCGTTTGTACTACTTCTTGCCAACTTGTTCGACCCCGTACAACAGTTGTCGCAGCTTTACAACACCATGCAATCTGCGGGCGCAGCGCTGAAAAAGTTGTACGGCATTATGGACGCGGTACCCGAAGTTAATGAATCTATTTCTGCAGTTGACCTGCCAGAGCATGGCGACCTAGTGGTGAGCGGTGCCACATTTACGTACGCAACAGGTGCTCAGCCGGCACTGTGCAATGTTTCCATTGCAGTGCCCAATGGCAAGCGTCTTGCGCTGGTGGGGCCAACTGGTGCCGGTAAGTCGACCCTGGCGAAGTTGATGGCGCGCTTGTATGACCCAAATGTTGGTTCCATTACGTATGGTGGCGTGAACTTGCGTGACGCAACAATGCAGTCGTTACGCGAGCGCATCGTGGTGGTGCCGCAAGAAGGGTTCCTTTTCAACGGAACAATTCGCGAAAATCTGCGCATTGCAAAAAGTGACGCAACCGATGCAGAGATTGAAAGTGCACTTCACGCCTTGGGTGTGTATGAACGCTTTATGGCGTTTCCCGAAGGTCTCGACACCGAAGTGCATGAACGCGGATCGCGTTTGTCTGCAGGGGAGCGTCAACTTGTTTCTCTGGCGCGTGCAGCTCTTGTTGACCCTGCTGTGCTCGTGCTCGACGAAGCGACCTCGAACCTCGACCCCGGCACGGAAAAAGATGTTGAAGTAGCCCTAGAAGCGTTAATGCAAGGGCGCAGCGTTGTGGTTGTTGCGCACCGACTCACCACAGTTCAACGAGCCGATGCCATTGGGGTTGTCGACCATTCCGAACTGGTGGAATGGGGAACACACGGCGAACTCGTGGAGAAGAACGGGAAATATGCCGCGCTCGTCACTGCCTGGAACGCCAGCCAGCCGACGCGTTAGAAGTTGGCTGGTGGAGCTGGTGGCCCGAAGCGGTTAATGGAAACGTCGCCAGGCTGTGCCCAAAAAATGAGGTTGCCAATGGGGAGAAGAATCCACCAACCCGATTTATTGACGTCGTGCATGCGACGAATACCAAACATGATTTGAGGAAGAAAAATAGCTGCAGAGAAAAGGTTGCCTCCACTTGTGCTCACGCCCGATATGAGAAGCTGCGCCACAATGGTGAAAAGCATCCACCACCAAAAATCGTTTCGTCGCGCGCGACCTTTGTAGTTGATGTAGTTCAAAAATCCAAGTTTGACCGCGGTAACAATAGGCATGAAACGAACTTAGCGGGCGACGAAGTATTTTGCGCGAGGATGATGGCAAATGATTGCTGAAGTTGTTTGCTCTGGCTGGTATTGCCAGCCCGTTTCTTCGCTCACTTCAATGCCAAGTCGTCCTGCTTCAAGCAGCACTGCCACGGTTGCGTTGTCTTCTAGTTCTGGGCAAGCGGGGTATCCCCACGAGTAGCGCCCTCCACGGTATTGCTGGCGAAAGAGCCCATGTAGAGATGGCCCGTCTTCTTCAACAAAGCCCCATT
>JBIKNT010000275.1:0-2531 GCA_044358465.1 Ilumatobacteraceae bacterium | reverse complement strand
CATATTTACGGCCTCTTTACGATGCGTTATACGACATGGTCGACCATGAAGGCGCCCAGAAACTCATTGAACGTCAAACCATTGAGGTTGCTCCTTTGGCCTTCATGCGCGGACGTACGCTCAATAACTCGTTCATCATTCTCGATGAAGCCCAAAATACGACTCCTGAGCAAATGAAGATGTTTCTCACTAGAATTGGTTTCAACTCAAAGGTTGTGGTGACCGGTGATGTCACTCAAATTGATGTACAAAATGGCAAAAGTGGTCTCGTTGGCTTGGAGAAGATTCTGACCGGAATTGAAGGCTTGGAATTCGTGCATTTGTCGAAATCAGATGTCGTACGTCACCGCATCGTTGCCGATATTGTGTCTGCATATGAAGAAAGACAGCGCTGAACCCTGAATGGTTGACTTTTTAGGAAGGTTTAAGAAACCAAAGCGAGTGGGTGGCGACGGTGAACTCACCGTTTTCTGTGCATCAGAACAAGACGGCATTTCAATCGATCTCGCTCGTTGGCAATTACTTGCGACCGATGTACTGAAGGCTGAAGGCGTGCGCGGAGCAGCCGAGATGAGCATTTTGTTTGTGGAACCGCACGTAATGGCGGAAATGAATAGTGTCCATATGGGAAAGACTGGTCCAACAGATGTGTTGGCTTTTCCCATCGATGCGTTCGTCCCTGAGTTTGCCAGTGGCCCCGGCTCGGTATCGCGAGGCCCAGATCGGGCCGCGGAAAATATAGAAGATTCACCGTTGCTGCTGGGAGATGTTGTGATTTGTCCGGACGTGGCCCGCGCCCAAGCTCCAACCCATGCTGGAACCTTTGACGACGAGATTGCCCTGCTCGTAACGCACGGCGCATTGCATGTGTTGGGCTACGACCATGCTGAAATAGAAGAACGTGAACGGATGCAAGGTCGAGAGAAAGAACTGCTTGAACAGTATTTTTGGAAGTCGCCCGCCCCGCTCAATTTTCGTATCGATCACCCAGAGGATTCACAATGATTGCTGCTACACCCACCGGCGCTGACTACTGGATGTTGGCAGCGATTCTGCTGTTGCTGGTACTCCTCATCTTTTTCGCCGTCTCTGAGATGGCTCTCTCGAGAATTTCAAAACCAAAGGCCGCAGCGCTAGCCGACCAAGGAGTGAAATCGGGAAGAGCGCTTGCAAAACTTGTCACCGATCCGGCTCGATGGGTGAACCCGTTGTTGTTGAGCGTCAACATATGTCAAACCGTGCAAGCCACGCTGACGGGTGTTGTTGCGGGGCGATTGTTTGGTGCTGGCGGTGTAGTGATAGGTGTTCTCTTAAACGTTGTGGTGTTCTACGTTTTTGCTGAGGCCGTGCCAAAAACGTATGCAGTGTTGCACCCAGAAAGAGCTGCGCTCATCATTGCTCGACCCACAAGCTTCATCGTGTCGTTTTGGCCACTGCAATTTGTATCTCGCGGGCTCATCTCGCTGACCAACGTCATTGTGCGAGGCAAAGGTTTGCAGTCGGGGCCATTTGTTAGCGAGCAAGAGTTTCTTGGCATTGTTGAAGCCGCAGCACAAGATGAAGTGATTGAGCATGAAGAACGTGAACTCATTGAATCAGTAATTGAGTTTGGCGACACGGTGGTGCGCGAAGTGATGGTGCCGCGACCCGACATGGTGACTGTCGACCACAATATGACCATTACGCAAGCCCTCGATGTGGCTATTTCCGAAGGGTATAGCCGATTGCCAGTTATCCAAGAAGGCGAAGAAGACATCGACGTGGTGGGTATTGCCTATACAAAAGATCTCATGCGTGCAGAACGTGAAGGTTTGGGTACATCGGTCATGACCGATCTCATTCGCAAAGTAGTCATCGTCCCTGAAACAAAACCAGTGAACCGTTTAATGCGCGAGATGCAGCGTGAGAAATATCACCTCGCAGTAGTGGCCGACGAACACGGGTCAATCGTGGGCATCATTTCCCTGGAAGACTGCCTTGAAGAGCTTGTTGGAGAAATCATCGATGAGTTCGATGATGATGAACTGGGTGTTGTGCGTTTGCCGAATGGTAACTATCGCGTCGATGGAAAAATACCCATCGACGATGTGAACGATTTGCTGGCAACCCGTCTCCCCAACACCGACTGGGATACCTTGGCCGGATTCGTCTTTAACATGGTGGAGCACGTTCCTGAGCCAGGCGAGAGCGTAGAAGCTGAAGGCTGGAAATTCACGGTGGAAGAACTAGTTGGTCGCAGAATTCGCACAATTCTCATTTCTGCAGAAGTTCAGGACCAGGCAGAGTAGTTTTCGCAGGATTCTCGTGGTGGGGCTAGTTTGAGTTAATGGAAATCTCTTTTGAAGGCAAAGTAGCTCTCGTCACCGGAGCATCTAAAGGTATCGGCAAGGCAATTGCCAAGACTCTCGCAGAAAGCGGTGCAAAGGTGATGATGTCGTCACGCAAAGAAGACGCACTGCGCGAAGCCGCAAAAGAGATCAATGGAGTGACTGAGGTTTTTGCCGCTAATGCTGGCGACATCGCCTCTGGTC
>JBIKNT010000274.1:0-2533 GCA_044358465.1 Ilumatobacteraceae bacterium | reverse complement strand
ATAAGGCATTCTAAGGGTTTGGTAGCCACCTCGTGAACACGTTCCGAAGAGCGTGTGAAAACTCTGAGCAAAGCGTGTGAAAACCACTCGACACCACAACCGCAAACACCTACGCCATAAGGGCTAAACCTATTTCACTAACACCCCACCCAGGGGTGTTAGTGAAATAACCCCAAACTGTTAGTGAAATAAAGGTTGCCTTAGGCACCGGTCAGCGATGATGCAGGCACGCCACTCAAAAATATTTTTCTTGTGTTCTTGTCGCCGATGGCGCCCCGACCACAAATAGATGAATAGGTAAATAGTTAAAAAGTTCGCACTGGACGCACATAGTACGTCATGAACTTACTGACGTTGGGCTGGGCCCCGTAGTTGAAGGCCTGGTACCACGCGATCTCCGCGTCGAGCTCAGACGAACTCCAATAGTTGCCAGAAGCAAAACCGCCAACACCCTGCAGATTGTCATACATCAACTTCATCTCACCAAGTGATCCCAAAAACCAATCGTCCTTTGATCCACACGTCGAAGTTTCAGCAAAAAATGCTGCTTCCGATATGTCCGCCGTATACGACGTTGCACCGTTGGTAATCATTGCCGCCGAGTTTGCCTTCCCTGCACCCACAGCCCGCGCCGCCCACCCATTGACTGCGACTAGCGAATTAGCGATATCTGACGACCATGTTTTGGAAGCTCCTTCACACAACTGAGGCGCTGCTTCCAAATAATTCAGACCTGTGTACTGATCGTTGTAATCAACAAAGAAAATCAACCCACCACCTGGGCCAGTATTACCGATCTTGTAGGTGCACTTTGTTGCAATACAGTTCGTGCCTGTTGCTACAGGAGCACTTGCTCCAGTGCCACTTGCGGCGCTTCCGGCAGGACCAGCACTTCCGGCAGGACCAGCAGGACCAGCGCTTCCCGCAGGGCCCGTTTCGCCTGTTTGGTTCAACACCACTCGAGTTTCTTTCCTTGAACATTTGCCGTTCTTTGCGTAACGCAAAATATTCGACTTTTTGTCGGCACACACCGTCACAGTTTTTGTTGTTGATGCAGCAATCACGCCAACACCACCACCAACGGTGACACCGGCTAAAACACCAACAAGAAGTAGCACCCCCGCCGATTTGCGTGAATAAGCCCGGGGTAGTGAATTTGTAATCATTGTTCAAATTTAGGTTTAGGTAACTCTGGTGACCAAATTCCAAAAAGCGTCGGAAAACTGTGCGCAGACCGCGTAAAACCCGCTCGACAGTACGAACAATCGTCCGTTTGGCGTCATTCTTGCCCCCGGTCGCGGAATATAGGTTTCAGTGGCTACGACTATGGAAGTTCCACTTTGAGTGCCGTGTTCGCTACTGTTGTGACGCCCCGTTCCCCACGGCTTGACCCCTTTGTGACTCATCCTCACACATGGTGATTGCCCCAGGTTCGGGTACGACAACTCAAACGAATTGGGAGTACCCACATGGAAATGATTCCGTATCTAGCGGGAGGGTCCGCGATTGCGGCGCTTCTTCTCGCAGTCTTCTTCTATAAAAATGTTGCGGCGGCCTCACCAGGAGATGACCGCATGATCTTCCTGATGACGGAGATCCAAAAGGGCGCACGTGCATTCCTCAAAAAGGAATACACCTGGGTGGCGTTCTTCATTGGGGCCTTGGCCATCATTCTCGCAATCGTCATTACCCCACTTGCATCGGTTACCTATGTTTTAGGTGCACTGTTGTCCGCAGGTGCGGGTTATGTCGGTATGACCGTTGCAACAATGGCAAACGCTCGTACCGCCGAGGCAGCCAAGCAAGGTCCTGGCAAAGCCCTCCCCATCGCATTCCGTGGTGGCGCTGTGATGGGTTTCACCGTTGCAGGGCTCGCCTTGCTTGGTCTTGTTGCGATCTATCTGGTCTTTGTGACATGGATGGAAGTAGACGATGCCTTTGAAATTGTGACTGCATTTGGTCTTGGAGCTTCGTCTATTGCTCTCTTTTCACGTGTTGGTGGCGGTATCTATACCAAAGCAGCAGACGTAGGCGCAGACCTCGTTGGCAAAGTGGAAGCTGGTATTCCCGAAGATGACCCACGTAACCCGGCAACAATTGCCGACAACGTGGGCGACAACGTAGGTGACGTCGCTGGAATGGGTGCTGACTTGTTCGAGTCCTACGCCGGAGCAATCATTGCGCCGATTTCACTTGTTGCCTTTGCGATGGGTCTTTCAGCCGACAAAGCCGGTGCAACTGAACTGGTGCAAAACGGCGGATACTCCACCATTGCATTGCTGATGTTCCCGCTTGCTATTGCCTTTGTGGGCATGGTGGCGTCCATCTTTGGATCATTCTTTGTGCGTGGTGGCGACTCCACCGATTCACACGCCTTGAGCAGGGCGCTTCATATGGGCACCAACGTGGCTATGGCAATAACCGCTATTGCAACAGTTGCTTTGTCCTATTGGATGTTTGGCGACAGCGACAAGCCATGGGGTATGGCCGTTGCTGTTGTCGGTGGACTTCTTGTGGGTTGGGCACTCGGCAA
>JBIKNT010000273.1:0-2534 GCA_044358465.1 Ilumatobacteraceae bacterium | reverse complement strand
GTCGGCATAGCCTCGCACCATGGACATTTCAGGAGCAAGCGCAATAGTGACCGGTGGAGCATCAGGAATTGGTGCCGCCTCAGCCCGTCTTCTCGCCAAGCGTGGCGCGAAGGTCGTCGTAGCCGACCTTCAAGAAGACAAGGGACAGGAATTAGCAAAAGAAATTGGGGGAGCATTTTGCAAAGTTGATGTCACAAAGACAGAAGACATCATCAACGCAGTGGAGATGGCAAAGTCCATGGGTCCACTACGCGTTCTTGTGAACTCTGCTGGCATTGGTTGGGCACAACGCACCGTTGGTAAAGATGGTTCGTACGACTCAGCAGCAAACCTCGACGTATTTAAAAAAGTAATTGCCATCAACCTCATTGGTTCATTCGACTGCATCCGTCTTGCAGCAACTGCCATGAGCATGACTGAGCCACTTGAATACGGTGAGCGCGGCGCAATTGTGAATATCGCATCGGTTGCAGCATTCGACGGTCAAATTGGTCAGGCTTCATACTCGGCATCAAAAGGTGGCGTTGTAGGAATGACACTTCCTATCGCTCGTGACCTTGCAGCTATTGGTGTTCGCGTGAACACAGTGGCACCGGGCCTCATCGACACACCAATTTACGGTGATGGTGACAACAGCGAAGCTTTCAAAGCAAACCTGCAAAAAGGTGTGCTCTTCCCACAGCGCCTCGGCGGCCCAGAAGAGCTTGCTTCAATGGTCATTGAATGCATCACCAACAGCTACATGAATGCAGAGTGCATTCGCGTAGACGGTGGCATTCGTATGCCACCTAAATAACTAGGTGGTGTAGTCGGCGTTAATGCGTACGTAACCGTCGGTGAGGTCGCATCCCCACACTGTTGCGGTGCTTAGACCGTTGTTGAGTGATACATGAATGAGAACATCGCTGCCCTTCATGTATTCGCTTAACTGCGCCAGGCCACTTTCGGAAACATGGTGGGGATACACCTCTTGGGTGCCAAAGCGAATGACCACATTGTCTTGGTTGATGTTGGTGTCGTTACATTTGCCAACGGCCATAGCAACGCGGCCCCAGTTGGGGTCTGCACCATGCACGGCAGTTTTCACAAGTGGTGAGTTAACAATTGCCTTTGCCACACGTTTTGCCTGTTCATCGGTTGCTGCAGTGTCAACACACACCTCGATGAGTGTTTCTGCGCCTTCGCCGTCGCGGGCAACTTGTTTCGTGAGCGACAAAGCCACTTCGTAAAGGGCATTTTCGAATGCTGTGTTGTCTACTGCTCCACTCGCCCCACTGGCCATGATGGTTGCGGTGTCGCTGGTAGAGGTATCGGTATCGACAGATACGCAGTTAAATGTTTTGTTGATGACACGACGAAAGATGACATTGAGTTCCTCTTTTGGTACATCGGCATCGGTAAACATCATGGTGATGAGCGTTGCCATGTTGGGCTCAATCATTCCTACGCCTTTGGCAACACCCACAATGCGCGCGTTGCTACCAGCAATAGTTGCCTCTGCAATTTTGTGCACCGTGTCGGTGGTCATTATTCCCTGTGCAACAGCAACTGCATCGTTACCGGTAATTGCTGCAGGTATGGCTGCCAAGCCCGTGCGAATGCGTTCAATGGGGTAGCGGCGACCAATGACACCAGTAGAAGCAATGAGTACATCGTGAGGGTCGCACTGCAGCGCTTGCGCCACGCCTTGCACAACTTCAAGTGCATCGCTTAAGCCATCGGGTCCGTTGGCAACGTTTGCATTTTTGCTAATGACAACAATTGCTCGTGCAGAGAGGTCTGTGAGGTGGGTTTGGCTGACGGTCACGCTGGGACCAGCAAAACGACTTTGTGTAAACACCCCAGCAGAAGCACACACTGCGTCGGCTACAACAAGTGTGAAATCTTGCGAGTTGTCTTTCACCCCAATGTTGGCGACATACGAATGAAACCCGAGAGGAAGACTGATGTTGTGGCTCACCTCGCTCACACTATTTCATTTTCCCTACCGAGGGGTGGTGAAATACTTCTGCATCCGTTCCAAAGTCTTTTCCATTGACTTGCGATTCTTATCTGGGTAGCCCGCTAACTTGATAAAAAATGGCGACTTGGCGCGGGCGTAGTCGAACTCTTCGGTGACGCAAGTGTTGGCGCCATCGGGTACCAAGATGTAACGCCAAATGTGCCCACCAAAGTGACGCCAAGCAATGCGTTCGCCCTCAATGAACTCCACCACTTCATTGGTGATTTTGTAGGGCACGCCTACTTTCATCTCCATGCCAAATTTTGTTCCGAGTTCAAGGCGAGTGGGGTGTTCATCGCGTGACGATTTCACGCTTCCCGACCCGTCGATGGTTGCGTGTTGGGCAGGGTCTGCAAGCAGAGCAAAGATCTCTTGTTGACTTGCGCTGATGACCGCGCTGACGCGCGCAATTTTTTTGTTGCTGTCGTGTGTGCTCTCGAGGAAAAAATTGCTCATACCAAGTATTTGAGCACAGAAACAGCACAGCGTCTACCTGAGTACATTGCTCCTTGTGAGGAACCTGTATCGCGGT
>JBIKNT010000272.1:0-2538 GCA_044358465.1 Ilumatobacteraceae bacterium | reverse complement strand
CACTGGGCGCCAACGCATTTCTAACTTGGGAAAGGAGTCTTCATATTTCGTAACAAGGTCAACGACCTGTGAACGAAGGTCTGCTTGTTCGCCCGGTGATAACGAGGCAATGAAGTCGGATGCGGTGCCGCGCTCAGATTCAACAATGCGATCGAGCGCGTCGTCAACATATTCGCCGGGGCTACGTGGGTTGCGTGTATTGATGAGAATTTCAATTGCTTTGTGGGCAACGGTGCCACGTACAGAAGCAATGGTCCATGCAAAAGAGTCGCGTGATGCAACATGGTGTGCTTCGCACCCGTGCACAGTGCTGAGGGCATGCTTGGTGATCCAGAGCGGGTTACTGGTGCTGTAGTGCTCGGCAATGGGCGAGAGCGCGTCGCATAGATGCTCTTCTACTTCTGTGGCGAGTTCGGGAGAACTGGGAACAAAGTCGCCACGTTTGGCAAGCACATTGAGCACCATGGTTTGGATGGGGTTATGTGGTGCGTCGCTCACGGCGCAACACTAGAGAATTGCTGTGACACCCTGCTGTCATGATGCATGCATGTCCGATACCGCCACGTTCACCACAGCAGCTCACCTGCTTGGTGCCGTGGCTGCGCGGTACGGTCTCGTTGCTCCAGGTTTTCGCAGCCCACCACGTGTTGTTGGGGTCCAACGCACCATTCGCCGTCGCCAAGGTGGCGGAGTCGTTGCTGTGGCCCTCAAGGGTCGCCCGCTGGCTGGGGTGCTTGCCGACATGATTGAGGGCATCGTGGTGTTGAACGACCTCTCGCTTGTCGAGTCATGCACGTTGCGCACCGCATTGTGGGAAGAAGTCGAGCAACTTTTGCAGTCGGCTCCTGCATCCGCAGCTTTTTCTCGTGCGATCTTGGCTCCTGAGCGCGTAGCCTAAAGGCGGCGTCCGGGTGGCGGAATAGGCAGACGCGGGGGGCTTAAACCCCCCTGGCTAGAAATAGCCGTATGGGTTCAAGTCCCATCCCGGGCACTACCACATCGCTTTATGCAAAAAGTTTCGTCGCCAAATTGGCGAAACTGCTCTCGGTAAAGGGGCTTACTTCCACGCGGTCAATGCCGGCCTCGGCCAGACGGAACATCGAATCCGACACTTTTGCAGCCGAGCCGTAAAACCCGCCGAGGAATGAGTCGCCCAACATGTTCTCTACTGCTGCGGTGCGCGCGTCGTCGCCAACACTGCACAAAATGAACACGCTGAGAGGAACCGTGGGGTTCACCTCGCGCACCTGTTGTACGAGGTCGTACAGGTGCGACTCGGGGATGGTGGCCATTGCGGGAAGGTCGACACTTCCGTTGCGTGTAATGCCAGAAATGAGTTTGATTTCCACGCGGTCGGCAATGGGGGCAATACCTTGAATAGTGCGCGGGCCACCTAGAGATGCAACGAGTGGAGGGGGTCCGGCAGCGGGCATGGGCCCGATTTTTGGAACATCCATGTTGTAGTACTTGCCAGAAAAAGTGCAGCCACCTGTGTCGAAAAGTTCACGCACAATATGTGCCGACTCAATGTACATTCCGGCGCGTTCGCCAGGGCTTGGGTACCGAATGCTTGAGCCTTCTGCTTCTGCTTTTTCCCAACCAGCACCGAGGCCTGCTTCAAACCTGCCATGCGAGACCGATTGCATTTGCAGCGATGCTTGTGCGAATTCAACGGGCGAGCGAAATAAATTATTGGCAAACGAAGTAGTGAGTTTCACTTTTTTTGTTGCTGCCGCCATGGTGGCAAGCGTGACCCACACATGGGGGTAACTCTTGTTGGGGCTAAAGAAGTGGTCTGCACAGCCAAGCACATTCCAGCCTTCTGCTTCACGTGTTTGGGACCAAACAACGGGGTCCTCTTCGGCGGTCATGAAGTTGGCAATGAATTCCATTTCCCCATCATTGCCGATGTAGTACTACGCGCAGGGAGTCGGGGTGGGTGCGGTTCCGTTGAAGCGATCGGCAATCCACGTTTGAATATCGGAGGAAGCACTGAAGAGAACATCGACATGTGTTGCACCCGCATAGGTCTTGCGTTGAATGTTGTAGCCGCCAGTTGCGCATGCACGCTCAAAATATTGCAGTGACGTAGAGGCGGGAATCAGTTCGTCGGCTTCGCCGTGGTACACAAAAATCGGAACATCGGTTGCAATGTTTCCTGGAGTGTTCTCTTGAAGGCGCGACAGCAGTGGTTCGGTGTTGAGAGAATCAACAGAGAGGTATGTCTTTACGTCGGTGCCACGTGCTTTCATAATGACGTCGGTGCAAGTGCTTTCAGCGAGAGCAACCATGTCGAGACCTTTTTGGGTCATTACTTTGGAGAGGTCGATGTCGGGGTATGCAGCGCGAAAGCCTGCAGCCACCATGAACATGAAACCAAACGAATCGGTGACGGTAAAGACACTGCTGAGCTTGTCGAGTTCAACAACAGGGGCTCCACCAATTGCGCCTACCACTTGTGCATCGGGGGCGTACTTCGGTGCAACTTCACTTGCCATTAATGCAGCGCCACCACCTTGTGAATGACCCCATACCACC
>JBIKNT010000271.1:0-2539 GCA_044358465.1 Ilumatobacteraceae bacterium | reverse complement strand
TTGTAGAAGTCGTTGAGGTAGTGCCGCGAATAACAGTGGTTGCGGTCTTTGGAATGACATTCTTTTGATTTTTGAATGCGCTCCATGGCGTTGTGGTGGTCGTCGTTGTGGTGGTGGTTGTTGTTGCTTGCTTTGCTCTTTCCAGCGCAGGTGCTGCACCAACTGGAGGTGTTCCCGGAACACCCTTTCCAGCAAAGTAGATGCCATAAAACTTTCCAGCCGACAACGACACGCCCTTGAAAGGAATATTGAGATAGGCGAAATCTGAGGAGCGGAAAGTCTTTCCTTGCCAAGTGGTGGCACGTGGGCAAGATGTCAGCGGTACATAGGTTCCGGCGATGGGCCCGGCGCCTGGAATCTTTGTTGCATCGGCGTTGAGTTCATAAACGAGTGCGTACAACTCAAGAGGAGTTGTACCACTCGGCACAAGGCAGGTTGCTTTCATGCGGAACTCTGTAAGAGCTCCTGTGACGCTTGGGTAAATGACTTGACCGAAGCTGTTGGAGTTAAAGCAATCAAACAAGGTCAATGGCGCTTTACCAAAAGATCCGCTATCGGCTGTTGGAGAGCTGCAACCCGATGTTGCAGGATTACCTCCAACATAAGTAACCGGGTTGCTCCATGTCACCCACCGTGCTGCATGTTTCACCGATGCTTGCGGGGCGCCGTCAATTTTGTAGTCAAAAACGAAGTTACATGTGAGCGTGCTTGCGATGAGCCCACCCCCTGCACAGTTGTTCGATGTGACTCCGTCGCTTTCTAAAAAGGAAGCAGAATGGCCCGCTGGGTTGGCAGCATCGTTCCATGAGAAGTCGAAACCGATATTGAAACCACCTGGGCCAGCTTCACTTGCAGAAGCTTGATTTTGTGTGCCAGAAACCACTGCGACAGCAATGAGGGCAAGCACCATCATGATGGTGCGAAAAGAGGTTCGAGCGGGGCGGGTATGTAGCAACATTGTGATTCCTTTATATCTGCAAAAGATCTATCTCATTCTCAAAAAGCATTGAGGTCAGCGTATTTCCTACACAGACCCGACATTTCCTCCGGCATGAACAACAACACGGCGGTCGCGCCAATCGCCCCAGTCAGACTTCATAGCACCCGCACCTTGGAACCGAATCCACTGGCGAACACCCTGTTTTGCAAGGTACTTCGCCACGGCCTCAGCACGCGCACGTGCCAGGGCATCAACTGCCCAACCACGAACTTCATCGGTACGCGAGTATCCAGTGACATATACGAGCCCGGCGGTTGTTTTCACCGTCGCAGCAACCCCACGAAGCTGCTTCATTCCCGATGGAGTAAGCACTGATGACCCTGCAGCGAAATACACAGGGCTCCCTGTGACGGAACCCATCAACTGTGGTTTACCTCCAACAACAGTGCTGTCGTAGGTATTACCTTCACGCACGTTCACTCCAGTTGGGCCACCGGTTGACACACCAAAATCATTTGCGAACTGCACCGATACCGAGATGAGTTGACTCTTGAACGGCACAGTAACTGTTGCTGTGGGGTTCTCGCTGCTCACGCGCACACTAATGCGGGCGAGCACTTTCTTCGATTTCGATGAAATGGTAATGATTGCTTGAGTAATGACTCCGACAGCAGTCTTTGTTCCTGTGGCAGTAACTTTTGTTCGCGCACCTGCAGAAGCAATGCGCACTTTTGCAGGAGCTGGAGGTAGGCCAACAAGCGATTGCGACAAACCAGCGTTTTCGGTGCGATATGTCTGCCACACTGTTGACGCAATTGGGGCTGGCTTCGCGGTCTGCGCTGAGAATTGAGCAGATGTTGCACCTTCACCAACACTATTGCGTGCTCGCACAGTGATGTTGTAAGTCGTACCGACTTTCAATGAGTTCACAGTGCACGTGAGGGCGGTCGTGGTACAGCGCACTACGTCGCCAGAGTTCGATGCGTTTATTGCGCTCACCGCATAGTTCGTAATGGTTCGACCGCCATTCGACGATGGAGCCGTCCATGTGACCGCGGCCGATAGTCCACCAATCAAAACATTGGAAATACTTGGTGCGCTTGGCAGGTCGGGCAATGTGATGCTTTGTGTTGTTGCTGCCGACTGACCTACAGAGTTCACCGCGCGAACATTGACGCTAAATGACTGGCCAGGAATGAGGCCAGTGACGCTGCACTTCATTGCTAAGAGCGTTGCCAAGGCACATGTGCCATAAGAAGAAGACACTGTGTAGCGAATAAGAGGAGAGCCGCCATCGGAAACGGGAGCCTTCCACGAAACGGTTGCTGTTCGGCCCGTTGCTGAATCAATAGCCACATCGAGCGGCGCTGATGGTGCTTCTAGTGGGAACAGCGTCGCTGCAGCAGTATTCGAACTACGTGCACTGATTGCAGCAGTTGTAATGGTAACGATCTTTACAAAATAGGTCTTCGTATTATCAAGACCAGTGAATGTGTGCTGGCGTGTTGAAGCCGTATTAACAAAGACCCTGTCTGGAGCGACGATGTTTGATAGCACCGAACTCAATGGCAGACGCCGCACAGACTGCACCGTGACTGG
>JBIKNT010000269.1:0-2547 GCA_044358465.1 Ilumatobacteraceae bacterium | reverse complement strand
AAGTGCGCCGTACTGACGAAGCGTTTCTACTGTTTGTGCAACAGTGGAACCCTTTTGACCGATAGCTACGTAAATGCACTTCACACCAAGACCGCGCTGGTTGATGATGGTGTCGATTGCGATGGTGGTCTTACCGGTTTTACGGTCACCAATGATGAGCTCGCGCTGTCCACGACCAATGGGGATCATGGCGTCGATTGCCTTGATTCCGGTTTGGAGTGGCTCATGCACTGGCTTGCGACCCATGATGCCAGGAGCCTGAATTTCTACACGACGAATGATGCCGCCAACGATGTCGCCCTTGCCGTCGATGGGCTCGCCCAACGCGTTAATAACACGACCCAACAGTGCGTCGCCAACAGGAACCGACAAGATGCGTCCGGTTGCTTTTACTGGCTGGCCTTCTTCAATGCCATCGGCATCTCCGAGAACTACAGCACCAATGGTGTCTTCGTCGAGGTTCAAAGCGAGACCAACGGTGCCGTCTTCAAACTCGAGCAATTCGTTTACTGCGCAATCGGGAAGACCCGACACGCGGGCGATACCGTCGCCCACTTCTGCAACACGACCGACGGTACGAGCCTCGAGTGACGGCGCATAGCCCTCTAACCCCTTGGTGATCGCCGACGCGATGTCGCTTGCTGACAATGTGATGTCTGCCATGACTATTTCCCTTCTGACACTGGTAAGTGACGACGCCTAGAGGCGGCTCTTCACTTGATCGAGGCGAGTACGGACACTTCCATCGATCACCGAATCGCCCACAGTGGCAACAACGCCACCGAGCACGCTCGGATCGACAACGACTTTCAAGTTGACCTTTTTGCCTGTGGCCTTTTCAAGGGCTGCAGCCAAACGGCTTTCTTGCTCTGGCGTGAGTGCAACTGCTGTACGCACCTCGGCGAGATCTTTGTTTTGCGCACTTGATGCGCGCTTCACCACTTTGTCGACAATGGCGGGCAAGTCGCGACCGCGACCAGCACCAATAACCAAGCCCACAAGTTGAGTGGTGGTGTTGGTAGCAGTGCCACCAATGAGTGCTTCCACTACAGCCTGACGGCGTGCAGCAGGAATGGATTCGTCGGTGAGTGTTGAACGCAAGTTTTCACTTTGTTCAAGCGCGCGAGCCAAACGGAACAATTCGTTTTCAACAACAGCCAAGTTGCCTTCGGCTTCTGCAATTTCCACAAGTGCGCGGGCGTAACCCTCGATACGTGATTCGCTCATCGTGTTGCCCCTACTGAGTTAATGAAGTTCTCAATGAGTTCTTGCTGTGCTGAAGCGTTCAACGACGCGCTCACTGCACGCTGTGCAGCTGCCGAGGCAAGAAGTGAAATTTCGCCGCGAAGTTCATCGCTTGAGCGTGAACGTGATGCTGCAATTTCTGCATCGCCACGCGCTTCAAGTTCTGCAACTTCTGCGGTAATGCGAGCGCGACCTTCGGTGAGCATTTTTGCTGCCTGTTGGTCGGCTTCTGCCATGAGACGACTGCGCTCACCGGCGATGTCGCCGATAGCTGCGCGAATGTCGCTGGCTTCTTGTGTTGCACTAGACAACGCATTTGCAGCGCCGTCGAGTTCTTTTTGAATGCGCTCGGTACGAGCGTTCAAAGCCTTCTTCGCTGCTGGTAAACCAAATTTGTAAATTGCTGCAAAGATAATGAGCGACGCAATTCCACCGTAAATAATTTCTGCGGTTTCTGGCAAAAGCCAGTGGTGCGTCTGCGAAGGATCTCCTGCAGCGACGAGATGAACGAGTCTCATGATCGGCTCCCTGCATTTTGCATTGCTTCTGAAACAGCTTGCGACACCACACCAGCATCGGCAGTTTTGCCGAGTGCAAGCGATGCAACAGTTGAAGTAACCGAGGTGACAGCGGCACTGACTTGCGCCTGGGCTGCTGCACGCTCTGCGTTTGCTGCAGCTTCTGCTTCAGCTTTCTTTGCAGCAATACGAGCATTGACTTCAGCAATTGCACGTTGACGCTCTTGGTCGAGAGTTTGACGAGCTGCATCGATGCGCTGTGCTGCTTCGGCACGAACACCAGCAAGCGCGGTGTCGTACTTGGCAACTTCTGCACGAGCGTCGGCTTTTGCAGCCTCGGCACCGTCATGATCGCTGCGGATGCTTTCGTAACGTGAGTCCATTCCCTTGCGCAAGCGCGGGAAGAGGAAGTACCTCATGAGAATCAGGAAGATGAGGAATGGACCAAAGGTCCACACAAATTCCTTCATTTCAGGTGCAATAGGGTTCGGACCCATGTCGACCGGTTCAAGCGTGCCAGTTTCAGCAGAAAGAGCACGTGATTCAGCGGCAACAGGGACTTCTTCAGATGCCTCTGTTGAAACGGCGTCAGACAATGGCTCAGCCGACATCGTCACCATTTCTTCTGTTTCCGCCGAGACGACGGCTTCGGTTGGTGCGGCTGGGTCTGTATCGACCAACCTCACCGACACGGCCGCCTCACCCGAGCGGGTGACTATTGCAGTCAACATGTGATCTCCTGAACCTGCGCTTTAGCAGGAAGATAGATGGACAACTCTCAAAT
>JBIKNT010000268.1:0-2556 GCA_044358465.1 Ilumatobacteraceae bacterium | reverse complement strand
ACATAGAACGTCGGCTGCGGGCAGTGGGGATGTTCGAACGGCACGACTAGCCTTTGCTACTTCTATGGCAGCTAAAGATCTCGACCAAATCGTCAACCTATGTAAGCGCCGTGGGTTTGTGTACCCTAGCGCTGAAATCTATGGAGGGTTCCGCTCTTCGTACGATTACGGCCCGCTCGGTTCGGTGATGCTGCGCAACGTGAAAGATGCTTGGTTGCGCACCATGGTGCAAATGCGTGACGACGTGGTACTCATTGATGCAGCCATTTTGGGTCCGCCGCAAATGTATGAAGCAAGCGGTCATCTCGCTAACTTCAGTGACCCTCTCATCGACTGCACCGTTTGTAAGCGTCGATTCCGCGAAGACCACCTAGAAACACGCGATTGCCCACAGAGCATGAAAGGTTGCGAGTTCACGGCTCCGCGCGCATTCAACTTGATGTTCAAAACTCATGCCGGGCCCATTGAGGGTTCGGGTGCCGATGTGTATATGCGTCCAGAAACTGCACAGGGCATGTTTGTGAACTTCATGAATGTTTTGCAGACCAGCCGCAAAAAGCCTCCCTTTGGTATTGCGCAGGTAGGTAAGAGCTTCAGAAACGAAATCACTCCGGGAAACTTCATTTTCCGTACGCGTGAATTTGAACAGATGGAGCTTGAGTTTTTCGTTCCACCAGAGGAGGGTCCAAAGTGGTACAAGTACTGGTGCGAAGAGCGCTTGAACTGGTACGTCAATTTGGGAATCCCAGCCGAGATGTTGCGCATGCGTCCGCACGAGTCTGATGAGCTCTCTCACTACTCTGCAGGCACAAGCGACGTTGAGTTCCTCTTCCCCTGGGGTTGGGGAGAACTTGAAGGCATTGCGCAACGCACCAACTTCGACCTCACGCAACACGCACAGTTCTCTGGGCAAAAGCTCGACTACTTCGACCAAACAACTAATGAACGCTATGTGCCATTCGTGGTTGAACCCGCTGCTGGTGCCAACCGCACGATGGCCGCGTTCTTGCTGGCTGCCTATGACGAAGACATCGTGAACGATGAACCACGTACGGTCTTGCGTCTGCACCCGCGTTTGGCACCATACAAAGTCGCCATCTTGCCGCTGTCGAAAAAAGACACGCTGACACCATTGGCAAAGGAAATCTTCGCCACCTTGTCTGCGCATTACATGGTCGACTACGACGAAACCCAAGCCATCGGTCGTCGCTATCGCCGCCAAGATGAAATTGGTACTCCGTACTGTGTCACGGTCGACTTCGACTCGCTCGAAGACGGGGCTGTCACCATTCGCGAGCGCGATACCACCGAGCAAACTCGGGTTCCCATTGCAGATCTCTTGCCAGAACTGCAGCGCAGGCTCAAGTTCTAGTCGTAGTAGTCTTTTCACAACATCGTCAATAAGGGGTAAATATGAGTGCTGGAAAAGTTGCAGTAATTGCAAAAATCACATCGTTGCCAGGAAAGCGCGACGAACTAGCAAAGGCGCTCGATATTGCCTTTGACAACGTCAAAACCGAAGCTGGCACGCTGTACTACATCTTGCATGCCGACAATGCAGACGAAACAGTGCTGTGGATGTACGAGCTGTACACCGGCCAAGAGGCTCTCGAGTCACATATGGGTTCGCAGTGGTTCAAAGAGTGGGGTCCATCGTTAGCGCCATTCTTGGGCGGACGACCAGAACTCATCTTCGTTACACCGCTCGCAGGTAAAGGGCTCTAAAGCCTCTCTCTTCAAGTGAAAACTTATCTCGACGCCATTTTGGCTTTTCATCGTGAGCGGGCTCGTGTCGATACGCGGTCTTTCCAAGATGTGTTTCATTTGGCATCTCAAGTGTCACCTTGTCGCGGCTTCGCGCAGGCCATTGCGCAAGAGTCAAATTCACGTTTAGCTGTCATCGCTGAGATCAAAAGGCGTTCACCCTCTAAAGGTAATCTCAATATTGATGTTGACCCTGCAGTTCTTGCGCAACAGTACGAGCTTGGCGGTGCAACGTGTTTATCGGTGTTAACAGATGTTGAGCACTTTGCAGGTTCACCTGAAGATCTTCGCATTGCCCGTGGCTCCGTTGATGTGCCCGTGCTGCGTAAAGATTTCACAGTTGACCTGCGCGACATCTGCGACGCTCGTCTAATGGGGGCCGATGCTGTGTTGCTCATCGCTGCTGCGCTCACCGGTGCCGAAATGGCGAGTTTCCATGAAGTGGCGACCAGCCTCGGACTCGATGTTTTGGTAGAAGTGCACGATGAACGCGAACTTGAAGTTGCCCTCACTGCTAACGCCTCAATGATTGGGGTGAACCAGCGTGATTTGGTGACGTTCCAGGTCGACCACGAGCGTGCGGTACGCATGGGAAGCGTTATTCCCTCTCATGTGGTGCGTATTGCCGAGTCGGGAGTGCGCGATCGCGACGATGCGCAAAACCTGCGAGACGCCGGGTACGACGCAGTACTGGTGGGCGAATCGTTAGTAACAGCCACGAACCCCACGGAATCACTGCAGTTACTACGGTGTACGTAGTACCTTCACATACATGTTCATCAAGATCTGTGG
>JBIKNT010000267.1:0-2564 GCA_044358465.1 Ilumatobacteraceae bacterium | reverse complement strand
TTGCAGTGCGGCAAGGGGAGCTGCAGTTTGTTGAGCACGGCGAAGCGGGCTTGCGTAAACAGCGTCGATCTTTTCAGAGGCGAGATATTTGCCCAGGTGCTCTGCTTGCAATAAGCCTTCTGGTGCTAATTCTGGGTCGGCAATGCCTTCCGTGAGCTCGCGGCGGATAGGGAGTGCGTGTCGAATAATGAGAAGTTCCATGGAGCCCCTACGTTATTGCACGAGGGCTCACTTCAAGAAGCCGAATCGCTTATTTGGGAATCTTTTCAGCATCAATGTCAATATCTTGCCCAAAAAAAGTGCAAGTCACCGATGAGGCATTCGTATTGCCCTGTATCTCTTGTGAAATCTTTGAGGCGCAATCGGCCAAAGACGAGCGTTGAGAGAACGCGACTCCACCAATTGCCGTCAAGATAATACTGAAAATGATTTTAGTGACCACAGAGCTAATGAACTTCAACACCATGAGTAGCAAAATGACACATACGGCGATGGCGATGAGTGACCCATTTTTCGCTTGATCAACGGTGAGTGCACTGGTGATACTTTGAAAGTCCATAGTGAAACCTTAGCGGTCGCGCATATTGTGAATGAGGACTCTGTTTGCGTAGGAATGCGGTAACTTCTGTCTATGGCTAATGTCTCGCTCACTCCAAGTGGTCCACCTGAAACTGTACTTCCCGTGGAATCACCAGAAACCCAACGCCTCATGAACGAGATTTCAATAGCTCAAAGTCTCGACCGGGCAAAGCTGTTACAACTTATTTCTATGTCACCGAGATCGCCAGGTGTTTGGGCCCTTTATGGTCAGCACGGCACCGACACCTTGGAAAGCTACGCCGCCTATCGCGTTGGCTACCACCGTGGTCTCGATCTCTTGCGTGCTAACGGATGGAGAGGGTCAGGATTCGTCCGCTGGCAACACGCGAGCAACCGTGGCTTTCTGCTCTGCTTGTTGGGTCTGCAACTCAGCGCAGAAAAAATTGGAGAAAACGATGAAGCCGAACGTTGCAGGTTGTTCTTGCTGCAATTGGACCCATCTGGTGTGCCACAAGATATTCAGAATTCGCAAACTCACTTGCGTCAATAATGCGGCGCTGCAGAAAATGATATGACTTCGTTGTGGGCAATTCTCAATGGCGGTGAAAGCTCTCGATATGGGTCTCCAAAGTATTTGGCAGCGCGCAACGGAGAATCGTTTTTGAATGTCACTGCCAAAAGGACCATTGAGGCCAGCAGCAGTAGCGACAAGATCGTCTTGAGTGGGGGACCAACTCTCGGCGCTCCATGGGATGTCATTGCAGATAGCCCCCATTTCACAGGCCCCCTTGCTGGACTGCTAGCACTCGTGCAGTTAGCCATGCAAGCGAAGCACGAAGTTCTCACTATTCAGCCGATTGACATGCCCATGGTTCACAGCGAGCATCTGCGGATGCTGCACAACCAGGCACTGCATACCGAAGGAGTCGTAGTGGCAGAATCGCAACTGTCTAAAGATCGGCATTGGGTACTTGCAGCAATGCATTGCTCTCAATATGAAGATGTGGCCGAGCGAATTGAGTCGGGCTCATTTAGATCTGTGAAGAGTGTTTGGGCTTCCTGTGCATGTGAGTTCCTCGCACTTCCCGATGAATACTTGGTCAACATCAATTATCCAGACCAGGCGTTCTGACGAAAGTGACGTGGTCTCGGGCGCGAATGACTATCATTCAAACATGGCAATACAAGAAATCACGGTCGCTGAACTTCAAGAGATACTCCCCAATATCGTGCTCATCGACGTGCGCGAAACAGACGAGTATGTATCGGGGCATGTTCCCGGTGCTATTTCTGTTCCACTCTCAACAGTTCAAGACAACATCGAACCATTTCTTGCTCACAAGCCGACGTATGTCATTTGCCTAGGCGGCGCACGTAGTTATCGGGCCTGTGAATTTGCCGAACAAAATGGTGCTGAGTGCATCAATATTGCTGGTGGAACGGGCGCTTGGATTCAATCGGGCTTCGACGTTGTACTCGGTGAAATGCCAAATAGCTAAATGAGTACTGCCCATCGCTGGATTGATGATGACTCATCGGTCGTGTTGATTGCAGAACGGCTCAGAACGGTGCCGAACTATGCAATTGACACAGAGTTCCACCGCGAAAAGACATACTTTCCCCAGCTAGCTCTCGTGCAAATCAAAGTGGAAGAGGAGACTTTTCTTCTCGATGCTCCACGAATTTCTCCGTCAGCGCTTGCAGAGTTGTTTCGCAACGATGCTGTGGCAATTCTTCATGCGGCTCAACAAGATTTAGAGGTACTAGCACTTGCTTGCGGCGCCAAACCAGAATTGATCTTCGACACTCAAATTGCTGCAGGTTTTATCGGTTACTCAACACCCTCGCTTGCCTCTTTGGTGCAGCGAGAATTAAATATTTCGCTACCGAAAGGCGACCGTCTCACCGACTGGTTACGGCGCCCTCTTACTAGTGACCAGTGTTCATATGCGGCAAGCGATGTTGAACATCTCCATGACTTACACCTGTCCATTACTGCCCAGTTAATGGCGCTTCACCGAGAG